>JAPLHK010000084.1 GCA_026389715.1 Chloroflexota bacterium | reverse complement strand
GGGGTCCGAAAGTGCAACCCCGATTCTTTTATCCCCAACGTCAAGCGCCATGTACCTATGCATTTCATTAACTATTAAGCAGCTCTTCAACGAATTCGGGTACAGCCTGCAGTGCCTCATTTATCTTTTCTTTGTACTTAGCCCCGGCCTGCGCCATTTCCGGCTTTCCTCCTCCGCTACCACCAGCGATTTCAGACACCCGTTTAATCAGTTTACCGCTGTGGACACCCCTGGATACCATGTCCGCAGTTGCCATGCCGATGAAGCAGGGTTTATCATCGTAAACAGTTGCCAGTACAACTACCCCGCTTTTCAGTTCCGCCTTCAAAACATCACCCATCTCCATCAATGAGCCCATCGGGATGGAAGAAACCTGCGCAACCAGTACTTTAACACCATTTAAATCTTTAATATTCTCTTTGAGCAGCCGGGCCACTACATGCATAGATAGCTCACGCTGCAAGGATAAGATAGTTTTACTACTTGAATTCAAGCTGGCGCCCAGTTGCACAATTTTTGCCGGCAGCTCATGATATGCTACTTTAAGACTGGACGCCATCCGGTCAAGGATTGCCTGCCTTTCGTTAATCAGTGCCTCCGCGCCACGGCCTGTCACTGCTTCAACCCGCCGTAAACCCGTCCCGATGCTCGCTTCACTGGTAACCAGGAAATAGCCAATTTCTCCCGTAGCCATTACATGGGTCCCACCGCAAAGCTCGGCGCTGACCCTGGGTTCACCGATACTTACAACCCTGACCGTATCGCCATATTTCTCCTCAAAAATCGCAGTCGCGCCTCCACGTGTAGCTTCATCATATGAACAAATCCCAGTGGATACCGGCAAATCCCGACGTATGATCTCGTTAACACCTTTCTGGATCTCTTCCAGTTCTTCCCTGCTTATACTGGAGAGGTGGGCGAAATCGAAGCGCAGCCGTTCCGGGGCGACCATCGATCCTCTTTGACTGACATGGCTGCCGAGGATGTTTCGCATAACGGCCTGTAAAATATGTGTAGCCGTGTGGTTCCTGGCTATATCCATGCGGCGGCTCTCATCTACCGATGCCTTTACAGTATCTCCCACCGTCATCGAACCTTTGGTTACACGCCCCAGGAGGACAATACCTCCAGAGGTGAAAGACTGGGCATCATCGACGTCCATATGGCCGGCTTTTGACAATAATTTGCCTGTATCGCCAACCTGGCCGCCCATCTCACCATAGAATGGCGTCCTGTCTAATACCAGGGCGACAGATTTTCCCGCCTCAACTTTTTCAACCAGCTCACCGGACTCCTCGTCAACAATTTGAACCACCCTCGAATCCAGTGACAGATTCTCGTATCCCGCAAATTCGGTAATTTTAAGGGACGGACCCAACCTGGCAATAAGGTCAGCTTCCGCTTTGTCTCCGGCAAATTTATGCGTGGAGCGGGCCCTCTCCCGCTGCTTTTCCATTTCAACCTCAAATCCTTCCCGGTTGACAGTAAGGCCGTGGTCTTGAGCTATCTCTGCACTCAATTCAAATGGAAACCCGTAGGTATCCCAGAATCTGAAAACCTCTTCATCCAACAAGCACGATCTATTCTGTAGCTTAGCATCGGCGATAGCCTTTTCACACAGGTTAATGCCCGCATCCAGGGTATCATTGAATTTCTCCTCTTCATTCTTGATAATGCCAAGGATCAATTTCTGATTTGCCACCAGTTCGGGATAGACCGGGCCCATTTTGGCTACCACTGCCCTGGCCATTTCTCCCATGAAGGGTTTTCGCAGTCCGAGCTTTCTGCCCAGGAAGCAGGCGCGCCTTAATAACCGCCTCAATACATAACCCCTGCCTTCATTGGAAGGCAAAAGGCCATCTGCGATCAGGAAAGCCACTCCCCTGCTGTGTTCGGCTATTACCTTTATAAACCTGTCCGTTATGTCATCTTTTCCCATGGATACAGCGGCTATCTTGCACACCCTCTGAATCAGCGGCTCAAACAGGTCAGTCTCATATACGGTAGGATTGCCGTTGCACGCCGCAACTATCCTTTCCAGTCCCATACCGGTATCGATGTTTGGCCTGGGCAGCAGGGTCCTCTTCCCATTTTCGTCCTGGTTATATGCCGTAAATACAAGGTTCCAGATCTCGGAGAACCTCCCGCAGCTGCACGAGGGATCACACTCAGGCTTGCCGCAGCCGTATTTATCACCAAAATCGTAATGTATCTCGCTGCAGGGTCCGCAGGGTCCGCTGTCGCCGGCCGGACCCCAAAAATTATCTTTTTCTCCGAGCCTGATAATTCTCTTTGCCGGGAAACCTATGCCCGTCCAGATATCAAAGGCCTCGTCGTCATCAAGATATATTGTTACCCACAGCCGGTCGGGCGGCAGGTGCATCCTTTGAGTAACGAATTCCCAACCCCATTCAATGGACTCCTTTTTAAAGTAGTCTCCCACGCTGAAATTGCCGAGCATCTCGAAAAACGTCAGGTGCTTATTGTCGCCTACAGAATCGATATCCGTGGTCCTGAAACATTTCTGACATGAAGCCAGGCGTGGATTGGGAGGTACCTCGATCCCTAAAAAATACGGCTTTATCTGCACCATTCCTGCTGTGGTCAGCAACAGGGTGGGGTCACCGTGCGGAATCAAAGAAGAACTGGGGATGACCTTATGCTGCTTTTCAGTAAAAAAATTCAAAAATGAATTACGAATCTCTTGGCTTTCCATGGAAAATCACCTCTGCGCATTTTAGTAAAGGTAGCGTATCCAAGTCAATGAAAAATATAAATCTTCCCTGTACCATATCTGAACTTAGAATCATCGGACAACATATGTTACAATCAGGGCGTTAAGGAAACAAACATGCCTGTTTATGAATACCGCTGTAAAAACTGTAAAAGCAAGGTAGAAATCTACCTGCCAAAATTCACCGGCGAGTCTCCGCTCTGCCCGAAATGCCAGCAAGATTCACTTGAGCGCATTTTCTCCAGCTTTATGATGCAAAAATCTTATAAAGATGTATATGATAACATTCTTTCCGATTCACAGCTAACACGGGGCTTGATGAACAATGACCCCCGGTCGCTCGCGGAATGGAACAAAAAAATGAGCGGCGGTGAACCGATCGCTCCTGAATACCAGGAAACCATGGAACGGATGGAGCGGGGCGATATGCCTGCGGGTCCACCTCCTGCTGAACAACCACCGGCCGAATAAACACAATTTACCGGTTTACGAGCATGCCTTTATACGAATACATATGCGGTAGCTGTAATAAAAGGGTGACTGTTTTCCTGCGCACGGCATCGGCAGCGGCGAATCCCTGCTGCCCGGTATGCGGAAACAACGGACTGACCCGTATTATTTCCAGCTTCGCCATACACAAATCCATCCAGACTATACATGAGGAGAGCGGTACGCCTGGCCAGGCCGTCTCACCGGACTACTATAAAGATCCACGCAATATCGGCAGGCATCTTGAAAAGCGGCTGCAGGACTCGAATATTGAGATACCCCCTGACATAAGGAAAAGCATAGACGAGGCACGGGAAGGCAACCTTCCCGCTTCCCTCAAGGATTTGGACAGTGCAGCAGCAGATTCTGCGTATCATTGACGCCAATATCAACCGCATAAGCGAAGGGTTGCGTGTCCTGGAAGATATCAGCAGGTTTATCATCGAGGATGAGGCTATAACCCGTCAGCTGAAAACCCTGAGGCATCAATTAAACAAATTGGTTGCAGAAACCGGGTTTCATTTATTAGAGACAAGGGACGCGGTCGGCGATGTCGGGGCGGACTCAGATATAATTCATGATCACACTAACCTTTCTTCGATCGTCAGGGCAAATGCCAAAAGAGCGCAGGAAGGCATTCGTGTACTTGAGGAGCTATCAAAACTCCCTGAACTAAAGGCTGTATTACCGGCAAGCGTGTTAAAGGAATCCAGATATAAAATATATTCTATCGAGAAAATTCTGATAACCCGGCTATCTGATCACCACACCAAAAATAAATAACCGGGTGCGCCCTGAGGGCGCCTATCTACGGCTGTTTTTCAACAGAAAATAGCTCCCTTTTATAAGAAATTAGGCAATTATGCCTATCAGATTTAGCTTGACTTTAAACGTCCCCGCTGGTAAAATCCCCGATTTGGATGGCATGCGCATTCTGGAAATGCGGCCATAATTTATCAAATAAGGAGGTACAATGAATCCAGCAATTCCTTGGAACATCTTTTGGATTGTTCCTACTGCCGGTGTACTGACGCTTATTTTTGCCACCTGGCTGGCAATAAGCATCATGCGCCGCCCGACAGGCACACCAAAGATGAAAGAAATCGGCGACATGATCTTTGAGGGTGCGTGGGCGTTCCTTAAAAGGCAGTACAGCACTATCGCTATTTTTTCCGTGATAGTCGCTATCATTATCGGCGTAGTGGTTGGCCTTCTGCCGCCCGAAGAAGCGCTGCAAAAAGCCGGATATAACCCGGTAAATATCGGCGTATTCACCGGCATCGCCGTCCTGGTTGGTGCAATTTGCTCAGGCTTAGCCGGCTTTATCGGTATGTATATAGCCGTTAAATCCAATGTCCGCTGTGCGGCCGCTGCCCAGAAGAACCTGACAGAGGCCGTAAGGGTTGCACTGCACGGTGGTGCTGTATCAGGTTTTCTTATCACCGCGCTTAGCCTCATTGGTGTAACTGTAATTTTCTTTGCATTCGGCGGGGCCACTACCCCTCAGTTATCTCCCCATCTAATAGTTGGCTTCGGCTTCGGCGCCAGCTTCGTCGCACTCTTTGCCCAACTCGGCGGCGGTATCTATACCAAGGCTGCTGATATGGGCGCAGACCTCGTCGGTAAGGTCGAGGCCGGCATTCCCGAAGACGATCCACGCAACGCCGCGGTTATTGCTGACCTGGTCGGCGACAACGTCGGTGACTGCGCCGGCCGTGGCGCCGACCTCTTCGAATCGACCGCCGCCGAGAATATCGGTGCAATGATCCTCGGTATCGTGGCTTATCTGGCCACAGGCAATGTTGCATGGGTACTCTTCCCGCTGGTTGTCCGAGGTTTCGGCATGGTTGCCAGCATGATCGGTTTGCTGATCGTAAAGGCCAAGGAAAGCGAGAATGCCATGATGGCAGCAACTGTCTACTTCATGTTATACAATGATCCTAAATACGGTGGCCCTACTGTATGGTGGCTGTTCGCTGCCGGTATGGTAGGTATCATCGCCAGTATTGCTATCATTTTCGTAACCCAGTACTACACTGAGTCTCGTTACAAGCCGGTTCAGGACATCGCTGAGGCATCCAAGACCGGACCAGCTACCAACATTGTCATGGGCGTGGCTGTCGGTTTCGAAACCACTTTTGCCACCGCCATTGTCATTGGTGCTGCCCTTATAATGGCATTCTGGTTTGGTACTTTGAGCGGCGTGCCCGGCGCAGGTGCATTCGGCACGGCCGTCGCCACCATGGGTATGCTGATGACCTGCCCATACGTACTTTCCATGGATACTTTCGGCCCCATCACCGATAATGCCAACGGCATCAACGAGATGGCTGGCGCAGGCAAAGAGATCCGCAAGATCACTGACAGGCTGGATGCCGTCGGCAACACTACCAAAGCATTAACCAAGGGTTATGCGATGGTTTCCGCCGGCCTGGCTGCCTTCTTGCTGTTCCAGGCTTATCTTGACAGGGTCAAGTTCCTCAATCCTAACTTTAATGGTGCTGTAGATATTACCCGCATCGAGGTTTTCGTCGGTGCGCTACTTGCTGCCATGATTGTCTACCTCTTCAGCTCCTTGGCTATCAGGGCCGTGGGACGCACTGCAAGCGACATCATTTCCGCAGTGCGCAAGCAATTCCATGATCACCCCGGAATCATGGCCGGGACTGAGAAACCTAATTATGGTGAGATCGTTGACATTACCGCTAAAGCAGGATTAAAGGAAATGGTCCTTCCTGGACTTCTGGTTGTATTGGCACCGGTTGTCATCGGATTGCTCTTCAAGTGGCTTCCCGCAATTCCGTTGGGCGACGGTAAGTTCTATAAGTTTGATGCCCCACAGGTAGTCGCTGCCCTTCTAATGATCGGCACTATCGCAGGCATCATGCTCGCCTCCTTCATGAACAATGGCGGCGGCGCTTGGGACAATGCCAAGAAGATGATTGAAGACGATCAGCTTAAAGATGAAAACGGCAAAGTGCTTGGCAAAGGTTCAGACGCTCACAAAGCTGCCGTGGTCGGCGATACTGTAGGTGATCCGTTCAAGGATACTGCCGGTCCATCACTCCATGTGCTGGTAAAGCTTCTGGCCACCATCACCCTGGTACTCTGCCCGATCTTCGTCTTATAAACTGACTTTATTGAAAAATAAAAGGGGCAATCACCTGATAAAGGGATTGCCCCTTTTCTCATCGCCAATGGTGGTTGCCGGACCGTGACCGGGATATACAATCGTAT
The DNA here is from genome assembly GCA_026389715.1 of Chloroflexota bacterium. Classification (GTDB taxonomy): domain Bacteria; phylum Chloroflexota; class Dehalococcoidia; order GIF9; family UBA5629; genus CAIMUM01. The sequence continues at coordinate 2,240 of JAPLHK010000084.1, read as the reverse complement.
TATCAGGAAGCGTGTACAGTTTGGTCTTTATGCTTGATTCCAACTGCTTGTAGCTGCAGCCCGGAAAATCCGTTCTGCCGATACCGGCATTAAAAAGTGTATCACCACTGAATAAAATACCCTGCCCGTATAAAGATATCTCATCCGGGCTATGTCCGGGGGTAAACAGCACTTCAAAATGCAGGTCATCGATATCGATTTTATCACCGTCAGTTAAGAATAAGTCCGGTTCAGGTATCCTGGCCGACCCACCTGACATAGCCGCTACCAATTTCACAAAAGCGCCGGGGGATTGTTTTTCAGATCCCGATCCCACGGCAAGCCTTGCGCCGGTCGCGTCTTTGATACTTTTGACCGCCCCGATATGATCGAAATGCGAATGTGTAACCACGATCATGGCGACGGACAGTTTATCAGCCTCAACCGTCTTCAATATTAACTTCGCATCCGCACCCGGGTCGACAACCATGCACTTCCCGGTAATCCCCGAGCCGACGATGTAGCAATTGGTCGCTATGAAACCGACGGTCAACGCTTTCAATATCATTCCAATACTCCTACCTGCTATAAATAAAAACCATCCCACCCTAAGCAATATAACAATAAACAAGTTGACCGGCTTAAGCAGGCTGTGTCCACGGATTTTACAGGTGCCTTTAAGTGGCGCGGATCTCTTCGCGCATAAACCTTATATAGGCTATAGCAAAGCATACGGCGGTAAGGGCAATCAATCCGACCAGTTGGGGCCAAACGATCAACAGGCTCTGATAAAGCGGTAAAGGCGCAGGCCTAAGGCCGGAATAAATCCCTATCATCATCATGGTCGGACTGCTCGTGCCAAGGATGGGAAGCAACATAGCCTGGATGCTTTCCACGTACAAAGTGCCGGGAGAGATGCGGCTAATCATCCTATAAAGGTAATCGTATGAGGCCACCTGATCGACTGTCGAATCCTGATTAATGGGACTTACCGCCCCGGAGATCAGGTTGGCGATCAATCCCATGAAAAGGAAAAGGAACAGCCAGATTGCGATTGAGGCCAGCGCCGACGTCGACGTTTTCTTAAATAGCACTGAGAAAAGTATGGAGAGCGACATCCAGAAAGCGCCATACAATACGCTCACCAGGATAAACATGAATAAGCGGAGTATCTCCTCAGCTTCAGGCGGAACGCCGATCATGCGCAGCCCGAGCCCGGCCACTAAAGTGACAACGCTGATGACGAGTATGGCAATCATAACCAGCCCGGCCAGGAACTTGCCGTTAATAACATCATCCCTGTATATCGGCTGGGCGAGAAGACGGCTTAAGTTTCCGCTTGTCCGCTCACTGTTTACCGCGTCGAAACCCAGCGCTATGCCTATGATAGGAATAAAAATCGACATGAACAAAGGAAACGAGAAAGGTATATTGCTGCCGCTGACGATGAAAAGATTTAAGAAAATGAAGTTTGTGGAATCACCCACGGTTGTCCGGATATTCTGAGCAGCAATATAAATTGTAGCTACTCCTGCAAGGTAAACCAGCAAAAACAAAATAATAAACCGTTTGCTGTTGAAATTGTCCGCCAGTTCTTTCCAGAAGATCTCTGATAAGCCTGACATATCTACGACTCTTTGAAGTATTTCATGTATATTTCTTCCAGTTCAAATTCCTCGACCTTCATCTGTACCTTCAGACCGGTAGACTTGTAAACAACTTCTTCCAGCGCTTTGCTTATATCATCATCCGCTACCACGACGGTACTGTCAGCTACATTATCAATGCTGACCGCTCCCGGAATTCTGAGGATATCGTCGCGGACATTGGGAGCGACCTGAGCAATGGGCAGGATTATATTGAATTTCCCCTTGCGAAGCGCTTCCCTGCCCAGCTTATCCACTGACCCGGACGCGACTATTTTGCCGTTGGAAAAAATTCCAACCTGTGTACATATTTTCTGCACCTGATGCAGTTGATGAGACGAAATCAACACCGTGATTTTCTCTTTAGCCATATTCTGAATCAAGCTCAGTACCTGGTCAGTCCCTTCTGGATCAATGCCTGACGTGGGTTCATCGAATATCGCCACCCTTGGTTGTTTGACCATGACATCGGCGATGCCCAGGCGCTGCTTCATACCGTGTGAGTATTTACCTACCAGCTGGTCGGCTTTATCTTTTAAACCCACATCTTCAAGCAGCCTATCGATGACTTCATTGAGCTTTTTAGTCTCAATGCCATTCAACCGGCCGGTATAT
>JAPLHK010000118.1 GCA_026389715.1 Chloroflexota bacterium | reverse complement strand
ATCTAACTCAGAACGGAAATAAAAATGCCGGTATCAGCTATAGCTGATACCGGCATTTTTATTTCCGTTCTGAGTTAGATGATTTCGAGTCTTACGCGGTTGCCTTCTTTAGTAGCCACCACACGCAGCAAAGTCCTCATTGCCTCAGCCACCCTGCCTTGCTTCCCAATCACCCTGCCTTTATCTTCTACATTAACTTCAAGCTTGATCACTATTCCGCCTGCGTCAGTCTCCTCGGTTACCTTGACATCATCGGGAGTGGTTACAATGGCCCTGGCAATGTATTCTACTATCTCCTTCATTATGCCTTCACCTCAGTAGCAGATTTGGATTTCTTCTTCTTCCTTTGAGTAGTCTTCTGTACTGCCTGCTTGAATTTTCTTGTGGGATGATCTGTCTTAAACTTATCCATCACGCCCGCCTTGGCTAACAACCTGTATGCAGTCTCAGTAGGCTGCGCCCCCTTCTCCAACCAGGCAAGGGCTTTCCCCTCGTCGATATTCACAGTCTCGGGATCAGTCAGAGGATTATAGTTCCCAAGGACTTCAATATAGGCGCCTCCTCGCGGTGCCTGGCTGTCAGCCACCACGATCCTGTACATCGGTCTATGCTTTGCGCCTATTCTCTTTAACCTAATTTTTACCATTATGTTAGCCTACCGTGGGCCCTCCATTTTTTAGTGGTTATTATGCATGAAGCCTTCGTACCTGTCAACAAAATATATATCGGGGGCGGTATACAGGTGAGATAAAGCCTGAATTAAGCAGACAGGCGTCTTTCTGCGAAAAGTAATATAATTTCAAATACTCATTTACCAGGAGGTTTCAGTTGTCCTCTATCGTCAAGCAGTTGGACTACATATTTAAACCGGCCTCGATGGCCATAATAGGCGCTTCGGATAATGTTGCCAAGTGGGGCCACATGGTATTGGACAGGCCCCTGCACACCGGATACAAGGGCGCTATCTATCCGGTTAACCCGCAGGGTACCAAAATACTGGGTTTGCCCTCCTACCGGTCCGTAAAAGATATCCCCGGGCCGGTCGACCTGGTTGTTATAACCACTCCGGCATCCCGGGTCCCTGCTGTCATGCATGAATGCGTGGAAAAGGGTGTAAAAGGAGCCGTGCTCATATCGGCCGGCTTCGCAGAAACCGGTGGCGCAGGAAAGAAGCTGCAAGAAGAGGTTGTGAAAATCGCCAGGGCCGGAGGCATCAGGTTTGTCGGGCCAAATTGCATGGGCATTTGGAGCGCAGCAGCCTCCTTGAATAACGCATTCGAATCAGCGCCCAAGCCCGGAGAAATAGCCTTTATCTCCCAGAGCGGCACTTTTGGCAGCTACATGGCTGAAATGGCCGCCACAAAGGGATACGGACTACGTATGTTTATCAGCATCGGGAACCAGGCCGATCTGACTACAGCCGACTATATCGAATACCTTGCGCATGATGACGATACTAAAGCCATAATCCTGTATCTGGAAGGAGTGAAAGACGGCAGGCGCTTCTTCGACGTGTGTAAAGAAACTCTGAAAAAGAAACCCATCATCCTGTACAAGGGCGGAAGCTCAGCGGCCGGGGCCCGCGCTACGCTGTCGCACACGGCGTCCATTGCCGGTTCCGACATAGTATTTCAGAATGCCTGCCGGCAACTGGGGTTGATCCGCAGCGAGGAATCATTTCAGATTTTTGAAGTCGCAATGGCTCTGCTCGGGCAGCCACTCCCACCCGGCCGCCGTATGGCGGTGTTGGGCACAGGAGGCCAGGCTGTAGCCATAATCGACGCCTGCCAGCGCCTCGGACTCGAGATACCCCGGCTTGATAAAATAACGTCGGCCCGCCTGGCTGCCATGCTGCCAGCGCATGCCCCGCATCCGAGCAATCCGGTTGACTTTGCGGGCAGCTACCGTACTGCCGTCGATGAAGCTAATGTGGTTGAAACCTTGTTGAAGCTGGACTATATCGATGGCGTAATCAGCAACGTACCGGTAAACCCGCTGTTGTGGAGTAAAAAATTGGATAAGCTGGGCAAGCCGGAGCTTTTAGAGCAGATACAGAAATTGGTCAATGAAGGTAGCGCAATTCTGCGGACTGCCGGGAAAATACGGCAAGCCCATTGCCTGCGTTCGCTGGCACGGCGACGCCAGCAAGGACTCTGTGTCTATTAAACTGACAGAAGCCGGGATACCGGTTTACGATACTCCCGAACAGTGCGCGCGCGCTATGCACGGCCTTGTGACGTATGCAGAAGTGCGGCGGCGCGGAAACCATGCGTGACCCGGGCCGGCCTGTTCACTCCATGCTAAAGGGTACCGACAGCTTTTCCACACCGTTGACCGACAGCGCCACTTTATAACTCCCCTTATACCAGCCACCGGCAGGTATATCTAAGTAGAATGCCAGGTAATAGCTGCTGACATCGCTCGCTGCTACGGTAAAGGTTTCGTTAAGCAGTTCGTTTTCGTGATCCTTGGCCTCCCCCTTCAAATAGTACCAGCTTGCTTTAATCATATCTTCCGGCAATACGTCAGTAACTTTGAAAGAACAATATATCGCAGGCGTATCCACCGGAAACGAGGTTTTTACCGGGCTGGTTGGCTTTGAATCGTTGTCTACCGACGTGGTCATAACGCCCTCGGTAATAGTAGATTTATCGGGCGGGCTGCCTGCCGGCGCAGGTTTGTTGGCTCCGCAGGCCGGAGAAAAAAGTACGGCAATTAATATGATACTTAATAATACCGTCGTAAGCTTCATTTTATTACCCCCAATGAATTTGAAATATGAACAAACTGCATCGTTCTCTAATATTACCTTTAAAGCGCAACCAAGTAAATCCGGCGGCGTTATTTGTAATATGAGTGATCTAGCCATTATAATCACGCCAATGGATAACTGCCTGAGTCACACCTGGAGCCCGAGTATCATAGAGGCGCGTACTCTGCAAAACGAGTTGTCCGCCCGGGTAATCCGCAAAGGGTCTATATTGAATCCCCGCTTTATTGTCGGTATTGACGTATCGGTATCGCGTTTCTCAAAACTGGGGAGGGCATCGGTAGTAGTCTTAGAAAACCCGTCGCTGCTCCCGGTCGAAACCAGTCACGCAGAAGGAGCCCTGCATTTTCCTTATGTTCCCGGGTATCTGTCGTTCAGGGAAGCCCCCCTGATTATAGAAGCCTGGCAAAAGTTGAGAATACGTCCGGAGTTATTAATCATGGATGGCCAGGGTATTGCCCATCCCCGTAGGTTTGGAATCGCAACCCATCTCGGCCTGCTGCTGGATATACCGGCAATAGGTTGCGCTAAATCGCGTTTGACCGGCCAATGCGGTTTCTTGCCGGATGAAGCCGGAGGCTATTCGCTTCTGACAGATAACGGGGAAATAATCGGCGCGGCAGTCAGGACCAGGAAGTCGGTCAAACCGCTGTACATATCCATCGGCCACAAGATCGACCTGGAAAACTCTATTCACTGGATACTGCATTGCTGCCGCGGGTATCGCCTGCCCGAACCCACCCGGCTGGCACATTTAGCTGCTAATGGGCAGTTAGAGTGCGATAGACATGTGACTCCTCATAGATCAGCAAAATAGACAGGAAACAACAATGCTTGAAGAGAAAAACCGCATAGAAGAATTGCGCCGCAGGATATCCGCAATCATGGAGCATCTTTGATGTCGCGGGTAAAGAGAAGCGGCTAATCGAATTAGAATCAAAAACGTCTGATCCAGATTTTTGGGCAGATCCCCAGGCGGCGCAGTCCACGATGCGGCAGATCGGTGCGCTTAAGGACACGGTCGCACAGTGGCGGGATATCGATAAGAAGGCCGCCGATATCCAGGAGGTCATATCCATCGGCCTCTCTGAGCACGATGAATCACTGAAGGGCGATGTAGCGCAGGAAATCGACCGCATGATTACGCGATTTGACGAAATCGAAGTCCAGTTGATGCTGGATGGGCCGTATGATGCCAGGGATGCCATCCTGGCTTTCCACGCCGGGGCGGGAGGGACAGAGTCACAGGATTGGGCGCAGATGCTAATGCGCATGTTCCTGCGCTGGGCTGAGCGCCGCAAATTCCAGGCCGAGGTGCTCGACGTATCGCCCGGGGACGAGGCCGGGATCAAAAGCGCCACCATCGAGATAAAAGGCAATTTCGCTTTTGGCAGCTTAAAGTCGGAGCACGGCGTCCACCGTTTAGTGCGCCTCTCCCCGTTTGATGCTGACCATGCGCGGCACACATCTTTTGCCCTGGTTGAGGTCATGCCCGAAGCAGAGGTAAAGACAGACCTGCAAATCAGCCCTGAAGATATCCGTGTTGATACCTTCCGTTCCAGCGGACCCGGCGGCCAGCATATGCAAAAGACCAGCAGCGCTGTTAGAATAACGCATATTCCTTCCGGGCTGGTGGTAAGCTGCCAGAGTGAACGCTCGCAGCATCAGAACAAGGAGAGCGCACTCAGGGTTTTATATGCCCGCCTGCTGGAAGTGGAGATCGAAAAAAGGGAGGCCGAGCAGGCCAAGATCAAAGGCAAGCGCATCGATGCCGGCTGGGGCAACCAGATACGCAGCTACGTTTTACACCCTTATAAAATGGTCAAAGATCACAGGACCGAGCACGAGACAAGCAATACGGGCGCCGTGCTCGATGGAGAGATCGACGAATTTATTAACGCCTACCTGCGCTCGAAAGTTGGAGAAGAAAAATGACCAGGACCATACTCGTTATCATCCTTTCACTGATTGTATTATTAGCTCCCGCCCACGCTACCGCCGCCGGCGATATAAAGCTGGTCAAATCCAGCACAGATAACCAATTCCCTGACCTCCTGACCTTCAATGTCAGGGCGGAAAGCCCGGCCCAGATTGACCGTATCAGGCTGCGTTACGAGGTGGATAAAATGACCTACGCGCCGTCCTTTGCCGAGGCGTGGCCCGATATCCAGCCGGGCAAAGACGTATCGGCAAGCTGGAGCTGGGATATGCGCAAGGGCAGCCTTCCACCGGGCGCAAAAATCACTTACTGGTGGGTCATTGAGGATACCGCTGGAAACAGGCTGACCACACCTAAGGAAACACTGTCATTTGACGACAACCGCTACAAGTGGCAAAAAGTAGGTGACGGTAAGATATCTATATTCTGGTACCAGGGCAACCGCTCCTTTGCTGATGAGCTTCTCAAAGCCTCGCAGGATGCCGCGGCCCAACTTGGCAAGGACACGGGGGGGGTCATCGATAAGCCTGTCAGCTTCTATATTTATGGCAATTACCAGGACCTGCGTGGTTCCATAGTGGCACCGGAGGAATGGACAGGCGGTGTAGCCTACGCCGGGTTTAATATCATCTCGATCGGCATCTCACCGGGCAACCTGGACTGGGGCAAAAAAGCGGTCGCGCATGAGCTCGGCCACCTGATCACGCACCAGGTTACCGTAAGCCCGTACGGCGCGACTATACCACCCTGGCTGGACGAGGGACTGGCCATGCATGCCGAGGGTGAACAGTCTGACTCGGATAAGGGAGCGCTGCTTAAGGCCATAGATGACGGCAGGTTAGCCACATTGCAGTCCCTGTCGAGCCCGTTTCCCGCAGACCCGCAGGAAGCCTTCTATGCCTACGCGCAGAGCCAGAGCGTGGTGGAATATATAATAAACGTCTACGGCAAAGATAAATTAAACCACCTGTTGGTTTTACTGAACGATGGGAACACGATGGACGATGCGCTGCTCAAAACCTACGGCGTAGACCGGAACGGACTTGATGAAGCCTGGATCAACTTTATGATCGGGCAGCCCGGTAAAAAGACCGACACCGGTGCAATCCTGCGAAAAGACGCTCCACGCCCGGTATCGATGCTGGATTATTTAACGCCACGCGTGCTGACACCGCAGATATTGGCAGGGGCAGGTTAAATGACAGCCGAAAGGTCCTACACCGTCCGTGATTTACCCCTGTCTGACAGGCCCAGAGAACGCTTGCAGCGGTTGGGGGCGGAAGCGCTATCCACCGCCGAACTCCTGGCAATAATTATGGGAAGCGGAACACACGGTGATTCTGTATTAATGACCTCGCAAAAATTGCTCTCTCGGAATTCGGCAACCTGCAGAATATTGCAGCGGCGACGGTCGCGGAGATGTCCACGGTCAGGGGCATCGGCAAGGCCAAGGCCCTGCAAATAAAGGCTGCGCTGGAACTCGCCAATCGTCTGGGCGATCCTGATTACCGGAACGGCGAGCCGGTGCAGTCGCCGCAGGAGGCTATTAAATCCGTGCAGAGCAAATTGAAAGGCAAGAAAAAAGAGCATTTCTACATGCTTTGCCTTGACACACGCAACCGTGTTAACAATACCAACCAGGTGTCCGTAGGCAACTTGGACAGCAGCATCGTCCATCCCCGCGAGGTTTTCAAAGACGCCATATCGGCGTATGCCTCAACTGTAATTTTCGTGCATAACCATCCATCGGGCGACCTTGAGCCCTCATCGGAAGATATCAACCTGACAAAAAGGCTGGTGGAAGCCGGCGAATTGTTAGGCATACCGGTGCTGGACCATATCATCGTCAGCGACCGGGGATTTACCAGCCTGAAATCAAGGAATTTAATTTGAGGTTAACCATGTTCAGAAGTTTGTGTATAAGATTATTACTCATCGCCGCAGCGGTTATGCTGGTTTTGCCCACAGTTGCCGGGTGCCGTCCACTCCAAACCACGCTGGAAAATATCGACAGCGGGCCCGGTGGTACGCTCAATTTATGGGATATCGGGCCGCTCACGCTTGACCCGGCCATTTCCAGTGAGATGTATTCCCATATTTACGTAATGCAGATCTTCAGCGGCCTGGTCAAATTGGACTCCGGGCTCAAAATAGTCCCTGACATCGCGGAGCGCTGGGAGATAAGCCCGGACGGTAAAACTTACACCTTTTATCTACGGGAGGATGCCAAATTCCAGGATGGAAGGAAGGTGACCGCCGGCGACGTCAAATATTCAATTGAAAGGACCTGCGATCCCGCTACAGGTTCACAGACCGCCTCGACATACCTCAATGATATCGTTGGGGCCAAAGATATGCTGTCGGGAAAAGCAGCTTCAATCAGCGGTATTAATATAATTGACGATCAGTCGATAAGCATTACCATCGACGCTCCCAAAACTTACTTCCTCTCCAAGTTAGCCTACCCGACCGCTTTTATGGTGGATAAGAAGAACGTTCAATCCGGCAGCGACTGGTGGCGTAAGCCGAATGGGACCGGCCCTTATAAACTGGCGAAGTGGGACGAAGGGTCGTTGATATTACTGCGGCCTAACCAGTATTATTACGGCCAGAAAGCCACCGTCAATGTAGCGTCCCATATCCTGGCAGGGATACCGATGTCCCTTTACGAGACTGGCGTGATCGACGCCGTTGAGGTCTCCAGGGATTACATCGACCGGGCCGCGGACAAGACCGGCCCGTTTTATGACCAGCTGCACATTTTCCCTGAATTCAGCCTTCAGTATATTGGCTTCAACACCAGCAAGCCGCCATTTGACGACCCCTATGTCAGGCAAGCCTTCTGCCTCGCCGTTAACCGGGAACGCATTATCAGGATAATACAGAAAGATATGGTTTCCATGGCTAACGGCATCATACCCATCGGCATGCCTGGCTACAATAAGGACCTGGCCGGGATTGGATATGACCCTGCCAGGGCCAGGGAACTCCTGGGCAAGTCTAAATACAGTTCCGGCCTGCCCCACATTACCGTAACCGCTGCCGGATTAGGCGGGGTGGACGTTGAAGATTATCTTGGAGCGATAATACAGGACTGGAAAGTGAACTTGGGCGCGGACGTCAGCGTGAGATTGCTTGAGACCAACGTATATCAATACAACCTGAGAGAAGAGGCTGACGAGATGTTTGCCATGGGTTGGGTTGCCGATTACCCCGATCCGCAGAACTTCCTTTATACCCTGTTCTATTCTGGCAGCGAGTATAACTACAGCCATTTCTCCAACAAGGAACTGGACGGATTACTTGATAAAGCGGCCGTGGAAGCGGATTATGATAAACGGACCGGGTTGTACCAGGAGGCTGAAAAGATTATTGTCGACCAGGCGCCGGTAATGCCGCTGTGGTTCGGCAAAAACTATTCCCTGGTCAATCACAGGGTGCATAACTACGACATTGATCCACTGGGAGTACCCAAGTTGAACCTTGTGACGTTGGATAAATAGCCCGGTAAAGGAGCAGAGGAGATGATAGATAAAAATGCATTGGAAGCCCCCTGTGGTATACATTGTGGACTATGCCCGCTTAACATAGCCGTCACTGACACAAAAATGAAGGAACAGCTTTCGGCACGGCTTAATCTGCCCCCAGAGAAAGTCACCTGTACCGGTTGCCGCTCGATCGACGGTCATTGCCCGGTGATAGGGGAGCAATGCGCAACCTGGATCTGCATCAAGGGAAAGGGGCTGGAATTCTGCTCCGAATGCGCCGAATTTCCCTGCGTCAAACTTATGCCCTGTTCAGACAGGGCGGATAAGCTCCCCCAGAATATCAAGATCTTCAGCCTTGCGCTGAGAAAATCCAAAGGCGCCTATGAGTGGGAAAAGACCATCAAAGATGTGTATGACCGCTATTTCCACGGGGTAATGGTTATCGGGCACGGCCCTCAACCCAAGTAACCAGCGCCGTGCATGGAAGGTTTTGGGGATGGAACAATATAAGAATAAGGTTGCGGTTATCACCGGGGGAGGTTCCGGTATAGGGCAGGCATTGTGCCGGGAGATAGCGAAACAAGGCTCAATTGTATTCGTCGCAGATATCAATGGGGCGAATGCAGAGAAAGTGGCTTCCGCAATAATGCAAAGTGGAGGGAAAGCGTACTCAGTGCAGGTGGATGTCACAAACGAGAACGAGGTCAAAAATCTTATTAATCAGGCAGTCTCAAAATATGGCCACCTTGACTACCTTTTTAACAACGCCGGAATTGCCGTTGGAGGTGATGCACGTGATATCACTCTGGAGCAATGGAGAAAAATCCTGGATGTGAACTTAAACGGCGTTATTTACGGGTCTATACTGGGTTACCAGATGATGGTAAAGCAGGGGTTTGGACATATTGTTAACACGGCATCTGCAGCAGGATTCCTGCCTCAACCAGGAAACGCCCCCTATGGGACAAGCAAGCATGCGGTTATCGGGCTTTCGCTTTCACTACGCTGTGAGGGTGCTGATTTGGGAGTAAAAGTGAGCGCGATATGCCCCGGGTATATCCGGACAAATCTCTTAGCTGATTTACCATTGGTCAATGTTTCGCGGGAATGTATGAATGATATTGTCGCAAACGCAATGGATGTATCAAAAGCGGCATACATTATCCTGGATGGTGTTTCGAAAAACAAAGCAATGATTATATTTCCATTGTCTGTCAGGGCGGCACGCCATATGGACCATCTATTTCCCCGCCTCATGGAACGGTTATGGATTAAAGGCATGAGGGATTTTCGCGAATTTCACCACGATCAATAAAGTGGGGTATATCCCGGTTGATCAGATGTTCCGCTGCTATCATGCGCAGGAGACTCATAAAATATCAAATGCGTATGATCGTATATAAAGTTGCGCGGTTGCCGTGCGGTAATCAAGCGGTGGGGCTTAAGAAGTAGGGTGCGTCCCATTTCAGAAACGCATATGGCATGAAGGCGATGGGGTCCAGTTCCGCCACAACGTCACCTTTCAGCATGCTATTGTCTCCGACTGCGTAGGCCGCTCCCAGGATCCTGACGACCTCAACCTCCGCCCATGGATCATAGTCTGAATGTGACAGATCCACCTCTGCTTCACCGAACTCTGCCGACTTGGGTCGCAGGATTACCCTTTCCCTGATGAGCCGCGGGTTGTAGTCGAAGCCGCTGCCGTGCGAAGCAAAGAAATGCTTGACGTTATAGGTCACAGTTCCTTCTTCAGAAATTGAGTTAAGGACCATGTCAGTAAATTCACTTGTATTAGGTGTGCCTGTCAGCTTGGCACGGAGCTTGAAAAAGCACAGGCCGTGCCGTTCAATGCTTCCCTCAACGGTGCTTCCGTTTTTTTTCAACTGGATTTTGGCCATCTTTTTGGGATATCCGAACACCTCCCGGCCGCCTGCCATGGCCAGGTCACCGGTTACCGGCATGGCCAGGCAGTAATTGCCCTCGATGCCGTTGTAAACAGCCCTGAGGAACAGGGCGCCTTCATGGTAGGGAGTCCCGAAGCTTGTCCTGGGGTAATAGGCTACGAAGGCCATGGCGATGGGTTTGGGTGCCGGCGCCAGCGGGGCGGGCAACAGGCGTTCAACGATTTCCGGCTTCGTCTCCCACATTACCGTCAACATTTCAGCGTCATAGAAGTCATATGTTTGGCGTGCTTTGGCCAGGTCGTCCCAGCTTTGAACAAAACCCATCTCAGTCCTCCTCTTTATCTGTTATTTGAAAGCAGGCATTTGGACATGCCGAATAACAAATACTTTCAACAGGCAAATTATACAGTAAATCGGCAGGTGACCGCGTCCAGGGGAGCAAGCCTCCTTCCCTTAAACCGTTCTGCCTGATAAACTGTGGTAAATGCAGGCAATTATGGGAGGTAGAAGCCATGGCAGGTAAAGATTTTTTCGATGTCCCCAAAACGATCGCTAAAACGTCGGAAGGCGAAGTTGAACTGCCCATTCTGTACTATGATGTCTCGGTAAGACAGCTCAATTTCTGGGTGGATTATGACAGGGCCCTGCCCAAGCTGGAGGGTACCGGGCTGGAACCAATCCGGTTCTCCAAAGGTAAGACCATCGTGAGCATGGTCTTCTACAATTACCGCCGGACGAGTATTGCAGCCTACGAGGAACTGGCCCTGGCCATAACGGCACAGCCGCAATCTCCTAAAAATAAAACGCTCCGCTTGATGACTATATTTGGCATACCTGTGATCAGGGGAGATCTCAGCGCCTATGTGCTGGAGCTTCCGGTGACTACAGGCATCGCGCGTGCCGGCGGTCGCGAGCTATGGGGCTATCCCAAGTTCGTCACCAGCCTCCCGTTTAAATTCAGCGAGACCGGCTTCGAATTTGGGGCAGCGGACCCGTCCACCGGGGAGTCGATCGTTTCAGTTAAAGCCGACCTTTCCAAAGGAAAGGGCATGACCGCGCGCGGCTCCGGCCTGGTCACCTACTCAAATTTGAACGACGCGATTTTAAAAACAGTCGTAAACGTAGATGCCAAATATAAAACATACTTGAATAAAGGTGCTGAGATAAAGATTGGTCCGGCCAAACACCGGATGACCGACAATCTAAGGGACCTGGGCCTGGATCACATACCAACGTTCGTCATTCAGACCACCGACTCCTTCCGTTCACGCTTGAACAGGGGGGAACCCGTTACGCCATGGAAGACTCCGCCGCTGCCTTATCCTGTGAATAAATGACCTGTCTCTTTTAAGGAGCTTGAAATGGCATATCTTGATTTAGACGTGACCCTTACAGAGCAACACCATCAGCTCAAGGCCGACGTGCATAAGTTCGCCGTGGAGGTCCTGCGGCCGGCCGCTATGGCGCTGGATAAACTGCCGCCCGAAAAGGTAGTTGAGAAAGATTCACTCTACTGGCAGACGATGGCCAGGATGTATGAGAACGGATATCATACGGCCGCCCTGAACGGCCATCCCGGCAGCCTGGCACAGGACCCGGTTGCGCTTCACATACTCTGGGAGGAACTGGCCTACGGCAGCGTGGGTTTTGCCGTCGCCCTTGGCGTCAGTTTTTTCTGCGCTACGGCGGCCCAGACCATGGGCAACCCCCGGTTGATAGATAAGTTTTACACCCCGTTTGTTAACTGCAAAGACGCCAGCATAATCAGCTGTTGGGGCGCTACCGAGCCAGATCACGGGTCGGATAACCTGATGATGGGCACCGATGTTTTTCACAATAAAAATATTACACAGCAGTGCAAAGCGGTGAAAAATGGTCCGGACTGGATAATCAGCGGCCAGAAAGCTGCCTGGATTTCCAACGGGCCGGTTGCCACCAATATTATGCTCTCCGTCAATATAGTGCCTGAGCTGGGCATGGCCGGCGGTGGAAGCTGCATACTCGAACTAAATCAGCCCGGCGTCAGCCGCGGCAAGCCGCTGGACAAACTGGGACAGAGGGAGTTGCCGCAGGGCGAGATATTCTTTGATAACGTCATATGTCCGGGAGACCAGATGATCATCGACCAGACGGCCTACGAGATCATGGGCGAGATAACACTGGCGCACGCCAACATGGGCATGGGAGCGTTCTTCACGGGCCTGGCCCAGGCCTGCTACGACCTGGCCCTGCAATATGCCAGGGAAAGGGTCCAGGGCGGCAGGAGGTTATGCGAGCACGCCTGGATCCAGTCCAGGCTCTTCGATATGTTTTCGCTGGTTGAGGTCTGCCGCGCATTTTCCAGAAGCGTAATGGTACATAACATCAATACCTTCCCGCCATCTCCACAGCACTCTATCGCTGCCAAAGTATATTGCACGAACTGCGCTCTCAGGGTGGCAACGGAAGCCGTGCAGATTTTCGGGGGTCTGGGCCTGAGCAAGGAGTTCCCCATAGAGAAATTATTCCGCGACGCGCGCGCGGGGCTGATAGAGGATGGGACTAACGAGGCCCTCTCAATTGTGGGCGGTAATATGCTGATCAGGTAGTCTATTCTTCGTTGCAAATGCATAAAGGGCGGGTGCAGCCCGGTCAATCGGAGGCGGCAACGTATCCTATTATGGCGTCTCTGAGACATGTGTTTGAGCCGATAGAGAACGCCATCAACAATGATTGTTTAGCAAAACGGACACCTGATCGGTGCTGAAGCCACACTGACCCTGATGTAAATTTCCGTGCTCGGGGCTCGGGTATCAGTCCCTCATTCAAGTCCATAGGTCATCAAGCTTGTCCGCATTTACCCGTGGCGTGCCACCGTGAAGGGGCCCCAGCGTTTTATACGATTCAGCAGAGCCGTACTCCCTGATCTTTACCACGACAGGCATGGGCAAGGCATGGCCGAAAATAAGCGCCTGCTGCTTTGATTCAAGCTTCGACAGTACGGCTTTCAGCTCACTTTTACCGGCTACGCCTGTCAGCACAGCGTCGACATCCTTCTCGTTATCCAGCAGGCAGATTATCTTGGTTCCAAGCTGTGACATCACTTCCTCGTCGATGCCGCTCGGCCGCTGATCGATCACCAGGATTGTGACCCGGTACTTCCTCATCTCCCGAGCTATCTTGCCGAAAATTGTCTGTGAGGCTATCTCGGGATTGAGAAAGCGATGGGCCTCTTCAATGGTGATAACCAACTGGTCGGGTTGTTTGCTTTCCTCGGCAAGCGCCCTGTCCACCTTCTCCCTCCACTGGTTATAGATGCGCCTGGTCAGCAGGTTGGCCACCAGCACATACGCCGCGATGTCGTCATACCCCCCGAATTGCAGTACCACGCTCTTACCGCTGCTTATATATTCCAGTATGGTTTTCACAGTATCTTCGGGCGCATGGCGGACAAGAAATTTGAACCGCGTCAACTGCCTGAGGCCGCGCCGCAGGTTTCTCCACGTACCCTCGTGTATTTTCAGCTTTTCAACCAGGACTGAACTATCCGAATCAAACGCCTGGAGTGTCTGCTCAAGCCATTTCTCGTCAGTAAATTCTTTGGCCAGTTCATACACAGCCTGCACGGCGGCTTCTGTAAGGTTGAGCACATACCTGAGCATCTGTATGTCCTCAGGTTCGATTTCATCCCAGCCGATCTTTACCGTGAAATCCGATTTTACCTTCCTCCGCTTATCGTAGCTTTCATCCAGGGAAAATACTGCCACGCTGCCCGGGAAAAGCTGCTTGAGGCCCTTCACCTTATGCTCTTTTTCGCTGGTACCTTCCCAGCCGTACTCATTGTGCATGTCGAATATCAGGCTGGTGGATTTGCTTTTCTGCATCATACCTATCAGCAGCATACGCGTCAGGAATGTCTTGCCCGTCCCGCTTTTGCCGAAAACACCGTTGGAGCGCTTCACCAGTTCAACCATGTCAAGGCAGATTTTCGTCTCCATGTCCAGGGGTGTACCGATGTAAAACCTGCGTGCATCCTCCTTTCCGAATACGCTTTCCACATCAGCCTGTGAAGCTAATTCAACCTGCGAAAAATGCGCCGGCACTGTCTTGGCAGGCTGGGGGCCTTCACCGCCTCCGGCGGCAGCAGAAATGGTCTGCATGGGCAGCACCCTCAGCTTGCCGAAGGTTGTAGTTCCGGAAACTACTTCAGCTATAAAAGGATCGGAGATGTCAGGAGGCATCACCAGCGCACGCGGGTCAACCGCTTCAAGGCTGATATCAGTGATCATACCGAAAAAGCGTTTCTTCTCACCCCGGATCGCTACATAACGGCCCACCGCTATATCTTCCACCGATTTTGCGGGGTCGAGCTTAACCTGCACCCCCTGGGTCAGCGATCCCGAGATTACCGTTCCCAGCCGTCTTTCATTTTTTATTTCATCAGTCATATCCGCAGCCTCTTCAATAGGGAATCAAGTCTTCTTATATCGTTGCTCAACAACCAGGCCAATCCCTTGCCGGCTTTAACCAGGAACTCCTGGGGCGCCTCGTGCGTCAGGCTGGCAAAACGCAAAAAGGCGGCGATCACCTCGTCCGTAGCAGCGGGCAACCGGCTGTCTATCAGCAGGTCAAGAAAGTCCAATGACCCGGTAAATAATCTCACCTCTTCAGGTTTGCAGGCATAAACGAAGGCATAGATCCCCGCAGGAGAAGGTGGCAAGTACTCCCGAATGACGCCACCCCGGTCATGACCGACAACCAGCGCCCTAAAATCGGAACACAGCAGCTTGGCAAGCTGCGGGTGCGCCTTGAATACTTCTGCAGGTGAGGCTGCACCCTGCCCGCGGGCTACGATGCGCCGTCCCTGCTCTATGCTATGTGTGCCGGAGGCGCAGACTAAAGCATATATCTGGCAATCCCTGCTCCTGGTTTTGACCAGGCTCCCGAAAGCCGGCACAGCATCGAGCTCGTAGCATTGCGCCAGGAATTCAGAATTGCTTGTTTCAATGACTTCGGCGATCTGCTTATCTAAATCCATCTTATCTTCTTGCTCCTCTGCTTAAGGGAGATGTCCGCACCGATATTGCCCTCCAGCATGACCCTTTCCACAACGTCCCAGAATTGCGTCCGGTCGGCTCCCGTAACCACCGCCTGCTCATGCGCTTCGCTCAAAGCTACCGGGTAGCCGAAGCCCTTGCGGCATTGTTCCACAACCAGGGCATGCACCATCTCCAGGAGTTCGCTGCTGTCAGCCACCCACAGCGGGACCTCTATCCTCGCTATCTCATCATCCAATCTCACATAGAAAAAACACACTTTGTGAGGACCGTACCTTTCAATAATAGATGAGTGGCTGTAAAAAACGGCCGACCTTTCGCCATCGGAGAGCAACCTGCTAAAAATATCGCGGTCCGGCAGTCCGCCCACCACATCACACGCCCTGCCCTCGAATTTGCCGGCGCAGTATTTATCGCAATCTACCGGGTTATAAGGGCATAGCTGCAAACGCAGGGCGTTGACCACGTCGGCGCTGCGTGGAAAGCTGATATAGCTGGCAACGGCGGCCTTCCTCTCTCTGTTTAACGCGTGGAACCTGTCTAACTGCTTCAGCATGCCCTCATCCAATAAGTGCCTTATCACGAAATCCTCATAGCGCTGTCCGACCAGGCCCCACATAATCAGCGAACCATCGATTAATCCCACAACGGGCAAACCGGCTGGCATTGCACAAACCCTGTCGGCCAGGCAGCGGCACTCCTCCACGTTCCGTTTCATACCCAGCAGCGACCCTTCCACAGGCGACTGTCTGCCGTCATCCGACCTGATATACAACCTTTCATCACCGAAATACAGCGAGGGCAAAGTGCTGAATTCAGCATCCGGCCTGCTGCCGTATTGAAGATAAACAAGGCCGATATTAAGCAGGAATAGCCGCACGGAATGATGACGGTCAACGTCGATATGCGACCCGTCGCTGGCCGCCACCGCATAATCATCCGGGCATTTATCAGCAGGCTTTTTCAGCCCCATAGCTTCCTTCAGCCCGGCCACAAGCCAGGTGGTCCTGGCAGCGTCGATTTTTTTCCTTAACTCGTCCTGTGCGGAGCCCGCAGTTTTCAGGGTATCCAAGGCAACATCCAACCGCCGGCCATAGTCGGCCTGGCTTGCTTTGAGGTCACCGGCCATTGCCTCAACCTGGCCGTAAACTTGAGAAATATCCAGTGTCATAGTCTTGGAATTCTTAGTATACCACGGCATCCAAGGGCTAACAATCATTAACGTCCACGGCATCCAAGGGCTAACAATCATTAACGTATACTCTTTGCCCTGCCATATATACAGTGTTATTATTTAACTGAACTTTTTCCCCGAGTGTTTTATCAAGAAGGTTCCCGCAAATGCCAACCGGCTATGTGAACGACGAGATTTATAAGCAGCATAATACCCGGGACCATGTCGAGAACAAGGACCGTCTGACAGCCATCAACGCGGTGCTGGAAAAGACCGGGGTCAAAGAACAATTAGTCCTGATCACACCACGCCCCGCCACTATCGACGAGATAGCCGCCGTGCACGACCGGGAATATATCAGAAGCCTCAAGGTGGAAATTGACGGCGGCGGGGGCTGGCTCGATCCGGATACCT
>JAPLHK010000064.1 GCA_026389715.1 Chloroflexota bacterium | reverse complement strand
TAAGTACCACGGGACACGAGAAATCCTGTGGGAATCTGGGGTGACCACGCTCCAAGGCTAAATACTGTTAACGACCGATAGTGAACCAGTACCGTGAGGGAAAGGTGAAAAGTACCCCGTTGAGGGGAGGGAAATAGAACCTGAAACCCTGTGCCTACAAGCAGTCAAAGCCTGGATTTATCCGGGTGATGGCGTGCCTATTGAAGAATGAGCCTGCGAGTTAATCTATGTGGCTTGGTTAAGTGATTTCAATCATGGAGCCGAAGCGAAAGCGAGTCTGAATAGGGCGAATTTTGTCGCATGGATTAGACACGAAACCGTGTGAGCTACCCATGGCCAGTGTGAAACCCAACTAATCTTGGGTGGAGGTACGAACCCGTAAGCGTGGCAAAGCTTTGGGATGAGCTGTGGGTAGGGGTGAAATGCCAAACGAACTCGGAGATAGCTTGTTCTCCCCGAAATGCATTTAGGTGCAGCCTCGGATCATTAACTTGCGGAGGTAGAGCTCTGAATGAGCTAGGGGCCGTGAGGTTACCAAACTCAATCAAACTTCGAATGCCGTAAGTCGAATTCCGGGAGTGAGACAGCGCGGGATAAGCCGCGTTGTCGAGAGGGAAACAGCCCAGATCATCAGCTAAGGTCCCTAAGAGCGAGCTAAGTGGTAAAGGAAGTGATGTCGCTAAAACAGCCAGGAGGTTGGCTCAGAAGCAGCCACCCTTTAAAGAGTGCGTAACAGCTCACTGGTCGAGTGATGTCGCGCCGATAATTTAACGGGGCTCAAGTTCGCCACCGAAGCTATGGATCGCGCAAGCGATGGTAGGGGAGCGTTGTTATAGCAGTGAAGCTGCGGCGTAAGCCGGGGTGGAGCAGTGACAAGCGAGTATGCAGGCATAAGTAGCGTAAAGGCATGTGAAAAACATGTCCACCGGAAGTCTAAGGTTTCCTACGCAAGGTTAATCCGCGTAGGGTTAGTCGACCCTAAGCTTAACCCAAAGGGGGTAGGCGATGGATAGCAGGTCAACATTCCTGCACCACCAATTATTCGTTATTAACAAAGGGGGGACACAGTAGGATAAATTAAGCGTACCCATCGGACATGGTGCGTTCCCGATTTTAGGCGTGTTGAGGCAGGAAAATCCACTTCGACGATAAGCTGAGGAGAGGGGGAAATTGCGGGGCAACCCAAGGTGACTCAACTGATTTCACACTGTCCAGAAAATCTTCGTTGCGAGAATTTATGGTGACCGTACCGCAATCCGCCACTGGTAGACAGGGGTAAGTATCCCAAGGTGTTCGAGAGAACTCACGTTAAGGAACTCGGCAAATTAACCCCGTAACTTCGGAAGAAGGGGGCCCGCGCAAGCGGGGGCACGAAACCGGCTCAAGCGACTGTATAACATAAACACAGGTCTCTGCCAAAGCGAAAGCTGAGGTATAGGGGCTGATACCTGCCCAGTGCCGGAAGGTTAAGGAAAGAGGTCAGGGGTAACCCGAAGCTTTGAACCGAAGCCCCGGTGAACGGCGGCCGTAACTATAACGGTCCTAAGGTAGCGAAGTCCCTTGTCGGGTAAGTTCCGACCCGCACGAAAGGTGTAACGACTTGAGCACTGTCTCAACGTGAGACTCGGTGAAATTGAAATGGGGGTGAAGATGCCCTCTACCCGCAACTGGACAAAAAGACCCCGGGAGCTTTACTATACCCTGGTATTGGACTCGAGCTGAGCATGTGTAGGATAGGTGGGAGGCTATGAAGTCGGGGCGTCAGCCTCGGCGGAGCCAACGGTGAAATACCACTCTTGTTTGGTTTTGGTTCTAACCTGCCGAAATGGTGGGGACAGTGCCAGGCGGGTAGTTTAACTGGGGCGGTTGCCTCCCAAAAGGTAACGGAGGCGCCCAAAGGTCCCCTCAGCACGGGTGGAAATCGTGCGTTGAGTGCATTGGCATAAGGGGGCTTGACTGTAAGACCAACAAGTCGAGCAGGGACGAAAGTCGGGCAAAGTGATCCTACGGCTCCACGTGGAAGGGCCGTGGCTTAACGGATAAAAGCTACCCCGGGGATAACAGGCTTATCTTGCCCAAGAGTTCACATCGACGGCAAGGTTTGGCACCTCGATGTCGGCTCGTCGCATCCTGGGACTGAAGCAGGCCCCAAGGGTTGGGCTGTTCGCCCATTAAAGCGGCACGCGAGCTGGGTTCAGACCGTCGTGAGACAGGTCGGTCTCTATCCGTTGTGGGCGCTGGAGATTTGAGGGGAGCTCTCCCTAGTACGAGAGGATTGGGAGGGACGGACCTCTGGTGTGTCAGTTGTCGCGCCAGCGGCAATGCTGGGTAGCCAAGTCCGGATGGGATAAACGCTGAAAGCATCTAAGTGTGAAGCCCACCCCAAGATGAGATCTCCGTCCGGTTCGACCGGTAAGATCGCAAGTAGACCACTTGCTTGATAGGCAGCAGGTGTAAGCACAGCAATGTGTTGAGCTGAGCTGTACTAATGATCGAACTCTTTGACCTATACCAGAATGAGCACAAAACTTCATTCGTCAATCACTATTCTTGCCGCGGGGTGGAGCAGTGGCAGCTCGTCGGGCTCATAACCCGAAGGTCGCAGGTTCAAATCCTGCCCCCGCTACCAACAAACGTAATAGGCAGGACATTGACCGTCGGAGTCGTCCTGCCTTTTCTATTTGTGCCAAAAGTGAAGTTGACCTTCGGAGTCTAGTTGATGGATTCCTTCTTGACCGTAAAGTACAAGGACTTTCACCGAAAACAATAAGCTATTACGAAGATAAGCTGGGTAACTTCACCTGGCATTGCAACCAGAATAATCTATCTATCACAGGCCTAACTGCACAGGGTATCCGTATGTTCATAGTCTATCTTAAGGACAGCAATCATAGATGGGACAGTGATAATCCACGAAGTAATATAAAGCTATCACCTAGAACTATACAGCATTATTATGGTTGCCTGCGGACATTCTTTAATTGGTTGGTTGCTGAAGGATATATACAGGAAAGTCCGCTTATAGGAATAAAGATGCCTAGGGTGCCAAAGACACTAATTAAGGCCCTTAACAGTAGTGAGGTGGCCAAGATATTGGATGAGTTTGATGGACGGGATTTCAAAAGTGTCCGAAATCGAGCCATAACTATGCTATTCATTGATACAGGATTAAGATTGTCAGAACTGGCAAATATTCAGCTTGAAGATATTAACGTAGAAAGGCAAACAATTCTGGTTACTGGAAAGGGCAACAAGCAAAGGATGGTCAGATTTGGCGTTAGGACGGCCAAAACGCTCTGGCGGTACATCTCATTAAGAAACTCTTTGAATGGCCATTCTGGGGCACTGTGGTTAGAAAAACACGGGGATGAAGTGAAGCCGAACTGTATTGCGCTGGTCTTTAAGAGGCTGCAACAAAAAACTGGCATCAAGGTACATTGTCACAGGTTGCGTCACACTTATGCTATTTCGGCACTAAGAAATGGTATGAATCCATTTGTCCTGCAGGCCAGTCTGGGGCATGCCACACTTGATATGACTCGTAGATATTGCCAGTCCCTTTCATTTGAAGACGTATACAGAGAGCATCAAAAAGCTTCACCAATTGACAATATTAAATGAGGTGACTGGAGGAGAAGACCTGGATTTACTGCAACTCTCATGCTGGCGGGCGCACTTTTGCGGTGCTACTAAGGAAAGCCGGAATAGATACTATGACAATCAAGGAATTAGGCCGTTGGGAAAGCTTGGAAATGGTGCAAAGATATACAAGGTCATTCAGCTTTCAAGATAGTATGAAATTTTATAGATCGCCGCTGAATCCGTAAAAAAAGGCAAGGTATATGCGGCCAAAGCACTTGTTTAATACTATTGATTTGACAAAGTCTGGGCAATCTCTTTTATCATTGCTTTGCTATTACCACCCCCAATCGTTATACCCCATGCAATTATTGTTTTTCCGCCCTTATTGAATCCTACAGTGTAAATATAAATATCGGTAGCGTTAATATTGGCGGTAGCTATCGACTCACTTGCAAAAGTTTTTCCATCGGCGAGAGTAATAGCATTCGATGGTGAAGCATCTATTTTGGTGTGAAAGGCAGCAAACTTAGGGAAAGCCTCTATGGTGGCTTTGACAGCTTTGCTAAAGTCGGCAGCCTCAGGGACGATCGCTACTCCTACGTTGTCCGGACTCATAATATTTTCATTTTCAACTCTTTTTATAACAGTATCACCGGGAAGATCCACTGCTTTTTTCCACTTTTTAGGATATTGCCATGTGAAGCCAAGCGCCTCATTTGTGTAGGTTTCAGCTTCAAAAGATAGAACCTTTGCGACTGGTGGTGGTGTAACGGCTGCAGGTGCCAACGGGACGGTAGTTGTGGGTGTCGACGGGACAACAGGGGGCGTTGTCGTGGGCGGGATTGCCGAAGTTGGTGGAGCGGTGGTCACAGGTGCGCACCCCATTACAAAGACTAACAACATCAAGACTGCCATTACATACTTCATCATAACCTCCGCCATTTTGATATAGATATTATACGCTTAAGCACAACGGAATGGAATAGACTTGATAGGCACTACATTTATATTATTGACCTGTAAGCCTATCAACCAAGGTTTGGTATGTAAGGAGAGGGGAGCTTATTAGTATCAAATATGACGCTCGGACTAACAGCCCGACGGTCAAATTAAATATGTAGCCATCCTCCCCTAATTCACATCCTCTCAAGAGTAGAAGACCATCCTCTTATGGTACTCACCCCTTTTTGGTACCAGCCATAATGTTAGTTTTGCGGATCATTGGTCCTCACCCCTTTTTGGTACCAGCCATAATGTTAGTTTTGCGGATCATGAAGTTTTTGCAGTTACCAATGCATATTCTGCTGGAGCCATATTACCCAGTGAACCGTGCGGTCGATCTCTATTATACTGCTGGCGCCAAGATTCTACCTTCTCGCGTGCGTCTTGCAGTGATAAGAACCAGCTTTCATTCAAGCACTCCTGGCGTAACCGCCCGTTGAATGCCTCTATAAGTCCATTGTCCGTGGGTTTTCCTGGGCGGCTGAAGTCCAGCTCGACACCATTCAGATATGCCCACTGATCCAATGCCTTGCTGATAAATTCCGGCCCATTATCTACCCTTATGGTTCTCGGAAGCTTCCGGCCTTTTCCAGTCTGCATCAGTACTTCCACCACCTTATGTGTCCCTATGTGGTCATTGACCTCTATGGCTAGGCTCTCACGGGTAAAGTTATCCACTAACGTTAAGAGCCGCATGCGTCGTCCATCGAACAACTGATCACTCATGAAATCCATGGACCATCCTTCGTTAGGTTCTACAGCTTCCGGCCTTACCATTCGCCGGCAAGCAGTGACGTGCCTCCTTGGTTTCTTGGTCCTCATTGTCAGCCCTTCTTCTCTATAGATCCTATATACGCGTTTGCGATTCACCTTCCAGCCTTCCCTTTGTAGCAGCACATGAATTCGCAGATAACCATAACTCACCCTGGCCAGTGCCAGATCGCGTATTCTTATCCTGAGAGCAGCCTGCTCATCTTTCCTGCTGCAGTATTCAAAGACATTTCTCGATAGCTGTAGCAAGTTACATGCCCGTCGTACACTTATCTGGTAACATGCCTTCAATACCTCAACTTGTTCTCTCTTCTGAGCAGGCTTTATGGCTTTTTTCGCAGCACATCCTGCAGCATCTGTTTATCCAGGCTCAGATCTGCCACAAGCTGTTTGAGCTTCCTGTTCTCCTGCTCAAGAACATTCAGCTTTCTTACCTCTGGAACCCCCATGCCGACATATTTCTTCTTCCATCGGTAAAAGCTCTGCTCACAGATGCCCATCTTGCGGCACACCTCGATAATAGGTGTGCCTGACTCCGCCTGCCTCAGCGCAAAGGCGATTTGCTCCGCGGTGTACCTCGACTTTTTCATGGAATGATCCTCCTTTACGTATATTATCATCCCACAAAACTAACATTTTGTTTGGCCCAGTTTTTGGGGAGAGGATCAAAGTTTGTGAAAGTCTTCTGGGTACCTCCTCCATTGCTGGATTATATCCGACTGTATCCTGTCTCAACTGAAGCCCTCTCCAAGAGCATACCTTAATAGCAATTGCAGCAATAGTACGTCTAAGTTCAGGGACATCCTTCTCAGAATCCCATTTTAGACTTCCAAACCCACCATATTTCTGCCAGAGTTGCACAATGAATGAGCTCACCTTTTCTCTAGTTGTCTCAATTTTACTGCGGTAATCTCCTGCCATTTCATCTGCAAGTTTTTGAGTAGTAATTTTTTCGCCTGGCATGCGATATAAGACCCATCTTGACCCTAACTTGCCGAGTATTTGCCAAACCCGATGCTCCAGTGGAGTTGTAGCCCCTATCATACAGAAACGATAATCACCCCTATATCCTCTTTGCCCATGTACTCCACTGCTACGCTGATAGCCACGCCCATCAAAGATTTCAGTCAATGCAGCAATATTGGAAAGTAAATCTTCGCTTCTCTGCCCGAAAAAGCCGGCCATTTCCTTAGTCACCAATATCTTATGCTTTATCCTGGGCAGTAAATCTATTTTATCGAGGTCTGCCTTAGCTACTCCAGCGTACTGAGATACAAAGCTGGCTGGCGTGAAATTTGGCTCAATGTGAATAGGGTCTTTGTCACCAAGTAAATCCAATACTGTTGTCTTGCTGCTGGATGGCTGGTCTTGCAGGATTAATCCTATACAATGAGATAAATCGCTAAGAACAGCAGCTCCTGTGACACTTAGTACCGCATCTACAGGTTCCCATAAGGTTGGAAAGTATTGGGTAACGGTATCTCTAACCTGCTTTAATTCATCGCTATCCATTGTTTCCCCCCTTACTATCAGATACCGGCTCAGATAATGGCACCTCAATTATTAAGAGTTCCTCTGGGATTCTGAATGTACCGCTTGGAGTGCGGATGGGTTTAATTTTACCTTTGCGAATCCAAGCATAAATAGTTTCTCGTGACACATGCATTTTCTTAGCCGCCTCACTTATAGTTAGCAGTTCACCCATATTTCACCTCGTATATGTTTATTATAATGTATTATAACATAAAATATCATATATTGTCAATATACCAGTAATATTGACAGATAGTGTCAACTATGTTAGAGTGCGTTTGATAGTGGCAAACAATTGTCATATGCAGGGGTGATATCAAGCAAGTTAGGAGGATTCTTCAGTGGGGGTAGTCGTATAAAATGAAGGTATTAATAAATAATGTTCTATACAAAATTAATTATACGTGACCTAATTGAGGCATTAACAGTCGGATAGCAAGCAAAAAAACTGGGAGGGAAAAGTAAAATGTATTCTGAATTGGCTCATAACCCGAAGGTCGCAGGTTCAAATCCTGCCCCCGCTACCAAAATTCGAAACTAAAATGCCCGTCTTAAGAGTTTACATAAGACGGGCATTTTTTATATGATCAAAGATAGCCTGATGCATCTACGCGATATGAGCATGACAGCTATTTAAGAAGCTTGATGAAATCTGCGACAGTGATGTCGGCACCTTCGATGATGTGATCCAGCGTGCCTGTATCGATATTCCGGTGATCAGGCACGACCACCAGGGCAAAGGGAACATCCCGGCGCAATATTATGTGGCTTCCCTTCCGCCGCTTAAAATAGAATCCAGCTTTGTTTAGTGCTTTGACTACCTCTTGGCCGGATAAGCCCCGAGGTAGTTTGCTCATTTGGCGGCAACCTCTAGTTCAACTAAGTCTTTGCCGATTTCCGTCGGGACCGGTAAACCATCCTCAAGCAGCGCTTCCACGTACGCTTCCAAGGCCTCTTTGATATTCTTGAGAACCTTTTCCCTGGTATCACCCTGTGAAACGCAACCCCTCAATGCGGGAGCATAGGCGATATAGCCCGATTCACGTCCCTTTTCAACGATCACTGTATAAATCATATAGAAAATTATAACAGGAGGGTTAATAAAGGACAAAACCTCATCCTGCGATCTCTATCGTATTTGTAAAAATCGCCTTACAGTTCCATTTCGTGGAAATCTCCGGCTATGATCAATGGGGCGGCAGTCATCTTCTGTATATCTTCCGCGCTGACGCCGGGTATGGCCTCTTTGAGCACAAGGCCTTTGGGTGTGACTTCTATCAGGGCGTAGTTGGTAACAATGACGTCTACGCAGCCTTTGGCCGTCAGGGGGTAGGTGCATTCAGGCAGGATCTTGGGCCGGCCGTCGGTGGTGATATGCTCCATAGCTACGATCAATTTCCTCGCTCCCACGGCCAGGTCCATCGAGCCTCCGATGTTGCCCATCTTGCCCAACCCGCGGGCAGGTGTGTTCCAGCCGGCCAGGTCACCCCTTGCCGATACCTGCAGGGCGCCCAGCACCGCCACATCCATGCGCCCGCCGCGGATCATGGCGAAGGATGTCTCGATATCAAAGTAGCTCGACCCCGGCAGCTCGTGGATGAACTGGCAGCTGGCATTGATGCGGTCAGGTTCAATCTCGTCACCTTCGGCCAGCGGGCCGGACTTAAGCATGCCGATCTCAGCCTGCAGGATGATGTCGCGGCCCTCTATCCAGTTGGAAACGAGCGTAGGTATGCCTATGCCCAGGTTGACGTAAGAGCCATCCTCCAGCATATTGGCGATGCGCAGGGCTATCATCTCGCGCTCCAGCGGGGGCATTTCGGGAACTATCACTTTCATGGCTTTACTCATAATATCGCCCCCTACACCGGTGATTGGCTGTAGTCCGGCCTGCCGGTTTCGACCACTCTTTTTACGAAAATACCGGGCGTATGGATGAAGTTGGAGTCCAGCTCGCCCGGCTCAACCAGCGTCTCCACCTCGGCGATAGTCACTTTGCCGGCCATGGCCATTACGTTGTTATAGTTGCGCGCCGTATAGCGGTAGACCAGGTTGCCCTCGCGGTCGCCCTTCCAGGCGTGCACAAAGGCGAAATCGACAGGTAAAGCTGTTTCCATCAGCGTTTCCACGCCATCGAAGACGCGTACCTCCTTGCCCTCGGCCACCACCGTGCCCACGCCCGCAGGGGTGTAGAAAGCCGGGATACCAGCGCCGGCGCAGCGCAATTTTTCGGCGAAGGTGCCCATGGGGTAAACTTCTGCCTCGATGGCACTCTGCCTCATCGCCTGCTCGAACGAATGGTCGGCGCCCCGGGTAGCCGAGCGCGGGAAGGGGTAATTGCAGATGGCCTTTTTCACCTGGCCGTTCTCCACCAGTTCCAGTATCTCCTCGTTGCCCACGCCCACCTGCATTACTACTATGGTCAGGTTTTTTACGCCCTTTTTAGCCAGCGCCCGGGTCAGAGCGGTCGGTTTTCCGGCGGTAAAGAAACTGCCGAAAGCTATGACCGCGCCGTCCGGAATGTCTTCAATTGCCAGTTCTACCGAGGTGTAAGTTTTATCCATAGCTGAAAGTTTACCGCAATACCGCCCCCGTTACCAAAAAACAAAGTCGAAATGCCCTTTTTAAGCGTTTACATAAGACGGGCATTTATTATTTTGAATTAAAGATGTCAACAAAAACATTTTGCTGGTTATTTCGTTTTTTCTATCGGGAGGAAAGACACTGTTATGCCAAAACAACCGGGGCTTAATTATTTACTTGAAAAGGATTCACACTGGGGTAGCTATGTGCCGGGGTGGTTGGACGTAAGCCTTTAAACTGTCTAAAATAAAGTCCGGGTCAAGATTTCGACCCCGCAATAATAGTTAATCCGGCGGCATCTTTTCAGGAGTTTCCGGAGTAACACAGGCGATATTAGGAGGCAGGCATGCAGGACGCAAAGGGCAGTATTCTTATCAAAGGCGGACGCTTACTCACTATGGGCGGGACACCCGGCGCCGTGGAGAAGGCCGATGTACTTGTCAAAGATGGATTAATCAAGGGAATCGGCCCGGGGCTGGAAGCGCCTGACGCGGAAGTTATTGAAGCCGGGGACACCATTATCATACCCGGCTTCGTGGACTGTCACCGCCATATGTGGCAGACGCAACTGCGCGCTATCACCGCAGATTGGAGCCTGTTCGACTATTCATCCCGTATCCGCAGTGTCTATACTTCATTCTATGATCCTGAGGATGCCTACATTGGCACCTATGCAGGATATCTTGAGGCTATCAACGCCGGCGTTACCACCATTGTCGACCACTCGCACATCATGAACACGCCGGAGCATGTGGATGAGGTCGCGCGCGCTACACTTGAATCCGGCATACGGGGTATCCTTTGCTACGGTATGTACGGCAATGCCAGGCCGGACCAGGTATTGACGCCCGCTGTACTGATGAGCCCTGACTGGCACTATGACGACGCTAAGAGGTTAAAGGGCAAGTATTTCAATGCTGATTATAGCCGTGTAACCATGGGTATCGCACTAACCGAGGCCGAATTCTTCCCCATCGAGCTGTCCCGCAAGGAACTTGGCTTCGCCCGTGACCTGGGCGCCAGGCGCATCAGCGCCCATGTGGGCATGGGGGGAATGAGTAAGAACACGCGGTATATCGAACGGCTGAAGAAGGCCGGCCTGATGGGAGAGGACATACTCTTTATCCATGGCTGGAACCTCACCGATAACGAACTGAGGATCTGCGCTCAATATAAGTCTGCTGTCATCAACACTCCCGAAACTGAGCTGCAGATGGGTATGGGCTATCCTGTTTCCTGGCGGGCGCTATCTGCGGGAGGCCGATCGGGACTTGGCATAGACATCGTTTCCAACCAGAGCGCCGATATGTTCACGCAGATGCGGCTGAATATCCAGGTTCAGCGCGCATTGCAGAATAATAAGCTTATCCAGGCCAACATGATGCCCCGTGTTATCAGTCCCACAGTCCGCCAGGTATTGGAACTGGCCACACTCAAAGGGGCTGAATCTATCGGGCTGGCATCCTGCACCGGCAGCATTACCGTTGGCAAGGAAGCAGATATTATACTGGTGCGCGCCGACACTGTTAATATGTTCCCCGTAAACGATCCGGTCAATGCCATCGTATTAAGCGCCAACGTGGGTGACATAGATACGGTTATGGTAGGAGGAAATATCCTGAAGCGCGGCGGAAAGCTGGTTGGAGTAGATTTAGCGAAGGTGCGGGAAAAGATAGAGAAATCGCGGGATAAGATTATCGAGGGTGGCCGTAAGAAAGGCTTTGCCGGTGGGGAGGCACTGATGAGCAATGTGTTCCCGCTGGACCGCAAACTGGCTTTCGGTGTCTGGCTGGCTGCCATGGTTGCGCGGTCAGAGATCAAGCCGTTACAGGACTGGTTCCTGGAAAAAGTAGCTAAATCAACTAAATAAAAGAGCGTCGCTTTCTAATGATTGCCAGTAGCAAAAGTATTACTATTATGCTCCCGGTAATCAGGACACCCGCCGCCAGTACGTCCATCCCAGAGGTCTGCGCGGCCGTCCCGGCGCCGGCAGGCGACGGTGAAGCGCCACCTTCCTGATGAATTGTTTCGGTGGCAAGAGCGTGCACAGGCAGCGGAATGCTTTCGGGGTCTTGTGCCGGTGGAATACTGGCAGATGAAACCGGTGGCAGCCTGCCCAGCAGCCCGTAAACGGAAAAGTGGGATAGCTGTACGCTGACTTTATTGCTGCCCCTGTCTATAGTTGACGGCAGTGCTATCCAATCTCCTGACTGTCCTAATTGAGCGATATATAGGCTGGTCTCTTCTACGCCCGCAGGCAATTTGGCCACGTCGTATTTCAGCTTTAAAGTGAGGGGTGGTGTAAACGTGCTGTTTTCGGGTTCGAAGCTGTAAGCGGCAACAATTTCAGATCCAGATGGCGCCGCCGGTGCTGACGCCGCCGGTTCTATACTGAGCTGTTGACCGGCAATCAAGTTTGTCGTGGTATTGGCTGCCAGGTCCAGTTCAATGGCGCTGCCGGCGCTGGTAAGTTCTCCCGGCGATGAAATCACGCCGTTGTTGAGTATAAGGGTATCCTGTTGTCCGGGAAGCGAACATTTGATGACTGCCGTTGCCGGGGAAGTGGAAGGCTGGGGACCAATAAAGAAAGTGAGTGTAGATGATGAGGATAGGGTACCCGGCGGCACTGGACTTAAGGAAGGTTGGCTATTCTCTGTCCCCGAAGCGACTGAAGCTGTGGAACCCGGAGTCGGAGGAGCCCCTGACACAGCTAAATTCAGCTCATTGGTCGCGATACAGCTGGCGCCCGATCCAGCGAGGACGCCATTCACGTAGAAATCTATTAGAGAACCCGCCGGGGAGGTGACTGTGAACGGCTGGGATGCCCCCCATTTTCCCTGCATATCGGTTGTGGCAGCAGCCATTTCCTGCCCATTGACCACGGCGGTAACGACATAACCGGCTCCTACAACCCTGCCGTTATTGCTGACTGTGCCGTGGAACTCATGAGTTGTACAGGATGGGCAGTCAGCATCGGCCGCAGGGGACAGTAAAAACGGGATACTGCAGATGAATAAGACCGATAACAAAACCGGAAGTGCCTTGAGTCCGGGCGTAGCCATCAAGTCCATTATAGAACAGCGGGTGCTATAACCCAATTATTAAGGGCCGGAAATGGGTCAAGTTAAATCGTGGTTGTTATCATAGCATATGTAGTGGTAAAATAAAATCATGGATTTTATGCAATGGGTTAAGACGTGGCGCAGTGACGGGTGCATTATTAGTATATGTAAGATCGTTACAATCATTGTTGTTTGGTCATTTATTATCACTGCAACGGTATCAAGTATCCTCCAACTTATACAGGGAATCCTTCTTGTTTTCCAGCACGGAGGCGAACTGATGATTAGAGACCTGAGTTGGATAAATAGTGATAATATAGTTCCCGTAATAATTGCCACTATTTTCCTATCTACATGTATTATCATATTTCTATGGGCAGCATTGAAGACCACAACATATAAATTCTTGAATATCAAAATAGCTTCTAAGGAAGATGATAAGAAGGAAGTTGAGCAGGAACTTCTAAAATATTTCCGCTTTACTGATGAGCGTATTAAAGAACTAAATGATAGACTGAACGAAAAAGAGCAGCATGATGATAAATTGTAAATATTGTAACTCCACACCAAGCGCAAGTATTCAAACTGGGAGGCTGAAGAAATGAAAACCAATGCTCTTTACTATGGCGATAATTTAGAAATACTGCGCAAGGATATTGATGCTGAATCAATAGACCTGTGCTATATAGACCCACCATTCAATTCAAAGCGTAACTACTTCCAAATCTATAATAGAATCAACGAAGAAGAAGATAGGGCGCAAGCACAAGCATTTATAGATACGTGGACATGGGATGCACATTCTTCTGAAGCGTATAACCAGATTATCACGAACTTTGAAGGCCGCTTTACACGCCAGACCATCGAGCTTGTCAAAGGATTAAGAAGCATACTGGATACAGGTGGATTGTTGGCCTATTTGGTTAGTATGACACTACGCATAACAGAAATTTACCGAGTTCTAAAACCCACTGGATCGTTCTATTTACATTGTGACCCCACAGCCAGCCATTATCTCAAATTGGTTTTGGATGCTGTATTTTGTAGTCAAGGTGGAGATTTCCAGAACGAAATTACATGGGGTTACAGAACAGGAGGGATTGGTAAATCTCATTTCGCTCGTAAACATGATGTCATTTTGTTCTATTCTAAGAGCAACAAACATACGTTTATTCCTCAACAGTATAAGTCTTATCAGATGAAGCAATATAAATACAGTGACAAATATCCAGAATATTATGATGAAGAAAAGAAGCAGTGGTATCATCTTTCAATATGTAGAGATATATGGGATGATATACCTGCGATTGGAACTGATAATAAAGAACGTCAGGGTTATCCTACGCAGAAGCCCAAAGCACTTCTAAAACGTATCCTATCTGCCAGTAGCAATGAAGGTGATACTGTGTTGGATTGCTATTGTGGCTGTGGAACTACAATAGCAGTTGCGGAAGAACTCAAACGTAAGTGGATAGGTATTGATATCACTTACCAGAGTATAAGCCTTATTCTAAAACGGCTTGAGGAGAATTTTGGGCCGAAGGTGTTGGAAACTATTAAAATCGAAGGTATTCCTAAAGATATGGAGTCGGCACGTGCATTAGCTAACAGACAAGATGACCCACTGCGGAAAGAATTTGAGAAGTGGGCAGTCTTAACCTATACAAACAACAAGGCCGTTATTAACACAAAGAAGGGTGCCGATAAAGGCGTTGATGGCATAGTATATTTTGCAACAGTAAACAATGAGAGCGAGCGCATGATATTCCAAGTCAAGTCTGGCGGTGCAAACCGAGCCACTATCGCTACTTTACATGGTGATATGATAAGCAATCAAGCAAAGATGGGCATACTAATCACGATGGACGAACCTACAAAATCCATGAAGGAAGATGCTGCCAATGCTGCCATATACCATCATCCTCTTATGAATAGGGATTATAACAGCATACAAATTGTTACAATCAGGGAAATTGTTGAAGAACACAAAAGGCTTGAAATGCCATTAGTGCATGATGTACTGAAAACAGCTAAAGCAAATACGGAAGGCTCACAAACCGGACTGGAGATTTAGTCATGGATATTTCTGCTCAAACACAATCTATAATAGCGGACATATGGATACTGGGTTTCTGTTTCCTGCTCATACTGTGGACTAACTTACGAATAGATAGAATACAGAAGAAGCTAAAGGCTGTCGTCACATTTTGTAAATATCACGATTGCCCCTACAACAAGGATGATAGTAGCAAGACCCCAAAGGATAGAATACTCAAGAGAAGCGGCATCGTGGAATCGGGCAACATGTGTGATATTTATAACAAGGAAAATAATAGACACAATGGCAAGAATGATACAACCCATCAAAATATATTTCATAGGTTTATAAATATGATAACAAAATTACCATGTAGCCAACAACCACGACTTAACTTAACCCGGAAATGGGCATTGATTTGTGGTGTATAATCTGCTGATACAGAAGTGCAGAACATCGAGATAAACGCCCAGTTCCAGCGTGCCCTGGACGTCATGGAGAAGACCGGCAGGAGCATCTTCATAACAGGCCGTGCCGGTACCGGCAAATCAACGCTGCTCGAGTATTTCCGCGGCATAACAAACAAGAAAGTCGTGGTGCTCGCTCCCACCGGCGTAGCGGCCCTCAATATCAAGGGACAGACCATCCACTCATTTTTCGGCTTCCGGCCGGATATCACGCCTCTCAAGGTCAAGCGGATAGAGAAGGACGGTAGCCTCTTCAAGAAGCTGGACATCCTGGTAATTGATGAGATATCCATGGTCAGGGCGGACCTGCTGGATTGCGTGGACCATTTCCTGCGCCTCAACGGGCCGGCATCGCATAAGCCCTTCGGCGGCATCCAGATGGTTTTTGTGGGCGACCTCTACCAGCTTCCGCCTGTGGTAACCTCGAGGGAGAAAGCCGTTTTCTCCGAGCTTTACCAGACACCCTACTTCTTCAGCTCACATGCGTTTAGAAATTTTGACATGGAATTCCTTGAGCTGGAGAAGGTCTACCGTCAGCACGATCAACGTTTCATAGAATTGCTTAATGCCATCCGCAATAACAGCATCGATGACCACGGCCTCGGCCTGCTCAACACACGCTACCTGCCGGAACATGATCCATCCGGCAGTGGATTCTCATTGCGGCTTACCACCACCAATGCCATGGCGGCGGACCTCAATGCCCGCGAACTGGCAAAGCTCAAGGGTAAATTGCATACCTTCAAAGCGGCCAGGGATGGCAAATTCAGCGATGATTCCCTGCCTACATCCGAAGAACTCATGGTCAAAGCGGGCGCCCAGGTAATGATGCTCAATAATGACTCTTTCGGCCGCTGGGTCAATGGTAGCATGGGAAGAATTGTGGGGTTCAAAAAAGGTGAGGACGGCGGACCCTGTATCAACGTGCAACTCGCCGATGGTGAAAATGTAAAAGTGGAACCTTATACCTGGGAGATATTCAACTATAAATTTGAGGGACGGGAGATAAAATCGGAGGTCGTGGGGACTTTCACCCAGTACCCGTTGATGCTGGCCTGGGCGGTAACCATCCATAAAAGCCAGGGCAAGACCTTCGAACGGGTGGTCGTGGATATCGGCCGGGGCACCTTCGCCCACGGGCAGATGTACGTGGCGCTGAGCCGCTGCACCTCGCTGGAAGGGATTGTGCTGAAGCAGCCCATTGCGAAGAAACATATCTGGATGGACTGGCGCGTGGTGCAGTTTGTCACGCGTTACCAGTACGGCAAAGCTGAGGAAGCGCTGCCTGCCGGGGATAAGGAAAAGCTCATCCTCAAGGCTATCGGGGAAGGCGGGAAGCTGTGTATTACTTATCTCAAGCCGAATGATGAGAAGTCAGTACGCGTG
This sequence comes from Chloroflexota bacterium, assembly GCA_026389715.1. Classification (GTDB taxonomy): domain Bacteria; phylum Chloroflexota; class Dehalococcoidia; order GIF9; family UBA5629; genus CAIMUM01. The sequence goes on along the minus strand of JAPLHK010000064.1, from coordinate 239 downwards.
ATCAAGCCTTTGCAGGTCGGGGATTTCACTTACGGGGGAAAGGTATTCCACGGCCTGCGCGCCTTCTGCCTCAAACGTGGGGAGGAGAGGAATTTCAGGATCGACAGGATACTGGAAGTGGTGGAGCAGGGGTAAATAAGCCGGTACCTTCAAGTATTAAATTTGAAAATCTCCTCTCAATCCTATTCATATTTGAGCAATTACGGTGCGGTAACAGAGCTATCCCAGAGGTGCTGCGT
>JAPLHK010000113.1 GCA_026389715.1 Chloroflexota bacterium | reverse complement strand
TCTCCTCCCCGGCCTTGGCCCAGTTGATGACGGTCTTGTATTTGACTATGGTGCCGTCCTTCTCAGCTTTCTTGATAATCTTTTTTACTTCGCTCAGGGGGACGCCGGTCATATCGGCGACATGTTCAGGCGTGAGCCTGGCGTCCGTTTCCAGCGCCTCGAAGACCTTTTTCTCGTTTTCCATAATATCTCCTCGCACGGCCGTAATTTTCGGGTAAGTTGTATTATAACAAAATTAAGGGATTGCTTCGCTAACAGATTGCCGCGGCCGCTACGGCGGCCTCGCAATGACCGCGGGAAACGAAGGCCGCACAAAAATGTTATTGCGAGGAGAGCAGCGACGAAGCAATCTTTATGCGATGGCGGGCTTCATGGTATGCCAGGGTGTGGCCTGCTCGTAGGCATGGGCCGCTCTCAGCAGGGTCTCCTCGCCGAAGTGCTTGCCGATAAACTGCAGGCCGACCGGGAGGCCGTCCGCAAAGCCGGCCGGTATCGAGACGCCGGGGACGCCGGCGATATTGATGGGCAGAGTGCATACATCGCTCAGGTACATTTGAACCGGGTCGTCGGCTTTCTCGCCGATTTTGAATGCCACAGTGGGAGAAGTGGGTGTAACCAGCACATCACAAGAATCGAACGCCTTATCGAAATCCTGCCGGATGAGCGTCCTGACCTTCTGCGCCTTTAAATAATAGGCGTCGTAGTAGCCGGCGGAGAGGGCATAGGTGCCCAGCATGATGCGCCTCTTGACCTCGGCACCGAAGCCGAACTGGCGGGTCTTCTCCATGGCTTCCCACATGCTGGTAGTATCCCGGTAAGAGTAGCCGTACTTCACACCATCGTAGCGCGCCAGGTTGGCCGAGGCCTCCGAAGGGGCGAGTATGTAGTAGGCTGCTAACCCGTACCTGGTATTGGGAAGTGACACTTTGCGGTCCACCTTTGCGCCCAACTTCTCAAATTGAATGATCGCTGCCTCTATGGCCTTGCGTACCCCGGGCTGCATGCCCTCAACGAGGTACTCGCGCGGTACGCCGACACGCAGTCCCCTGATATCTTTGGTCAGTGCCCTGGTATAATCCGGCACCCCGAGCGGTACGGTGGTTGAATCCCTCTTGTCGTGTCCGGCTATGGCGTTGAGCACGATTGCGCAGTCCGTGACGTCCTTGGTGATCGGGCCTATCTGGTCGAGTGAGCTGGCGAAAGCCACCAGGCCAAAACGGCTGACCCTGCCGTAGGTCGGCTTGAGCCCGACCACACCGCAGAAGCCGGCCGGCTGGCGGATGCTGCCACCCGTATCCGAGCCAAGGGCATAGATGGTCTCGTCCGCGGCGACCGAGGCCGCCGAGCCGCCGCTGCTGCCGCCTGGCACGCAGTCGAGCTTCCAGGGGTTGTGGGTGGTAAAGAAAGCCGAATTCTCCGTGGAAGAGCCCATGGCGAACTCATCCATGTTGGCTTTGGCCACAATGACCGCGTTGGCTGCTTTGAGCTTCTCTACAACGTGGGCGTCGTAGGGAGGGATGAAGTTCTCCAGCATCTTGGAGCCGCAGGTAGTTGTGACGCCTTTTGTGCACATGTTGTCCTTGATGATCATAGGTACGCCGGTCAGGACGCTGGCCTTGCCCCTGGCGATGGCTTTGTCCGCCGCCGCGGCGCTTTCCAGCGCGGTGTCTGCCGTGAGGCGCATGCAGGCCCGCACCTTGCTGTCAACCGCTTCAAGGTTTTTCAGCACGGACCGGGTAAGCTCCACCGAGGACACCTTCTTGTCCTTTAGCAGGGCATGGGCTTCGTGGATGGTAAGGCGGTGCAGGTCATTCATCGTTTACTCCAGGACGGCATTGACCTTGAGGGAATTGTCCTCCTGGGCGGGTGCGTTGGATAGGACTTCAGTTACCGGCAGGGAAGGCCCGGTTTCATCCTCGCGGTAAATGTTTTCCAGCGCCACCGATTGCGAAGTGGGTTCAAGACCGGAAGTATCTACCTGTTGAAGTATATCCATGTTCTCCAGGATACTGGAAAGCTGGTTGCGGAACTTCTCCACCTCGGCATCGGATATGCCCAGCCTGGCCAGGAGCGCGATGTGCCTTACTTCTTCGTCAGTTAATTGCATCGGTTTGTACCTTTGAGCCTCTGGTTGATTTAGCAGTTGAGAATTATAACATAGAAGCAAGTAGCGGTATTAATATTCAACGGTTGCTTATTAAACACTTGACAAGTCCAAATCGATACTATATATTGTGCACAAATATATTGCGTGCAAAGCATGGTTAATATTAACAGTATTACAGGGATTATTCTGGCCGGCGGAAAGAGCACCCGCTTCGGTGCCAATAAGCCACAGCTGAAAATTGGCAAAAGCTATTTGATCGATCGAGTCCTGGATACGCTTTCCCAATTCACATCGTCCATCCTTATAGTGACAACCGAAGACCAGTTAGGCCTGGCAAAATCCGCCGCGCCGAGCGCCAGGGTGGTGAAGGACATTTATCCCGGAAAAGGTCCACTGGGCGGCATCTATACCGGACTCATGCATACGGAAACCAGTTATAGTCTGGTTGTCGGGTGTGATATGCCCTTCCTAAATAGCGGCTTGATCAAATATTTGATCGATGGAGTATCAAGCTTTGCCGCCGTCGTACCAAAAATTGGATGGATGATCCAACCACTGCACGCAATATATTCAAAGAGCTGCGTGCCATCAATTGAGGCATTGATCAGGGATGACCAGTTGCAGATCATCAAACTTTTTAACCTGGTAAACACAAGATACGTTACGGAAAAGGAAATAGATCAGTTTGATCCAGACCACCTCAGCTTCCTGAATATCAATACGGAAGGCGACTTGCTGAAGGCCGAGGTAATGATAGGGGGCAAGACCAGCCCAAAGAATGTAAAAAAGCGAGCCTACTGAACAAATGCATACTAATAAAGCCGTCCATCCCGGCGTGACCGTTTGCGGCCACACTTATGACCAATACCTTGATATGGTCAATGCCTTCCATAAACACATTGCCCCTGGAGTGGTTATTGGCGGACTAATGGTAGACCTGGCATACCGTAACCTGCCACAAGGAGAATTTTTCGACTCAATATCGGAAACCCGTTCCTGCCTGCCGGATGCCATCCAGATACTGACTCCCTGCACCATAGGCAACGGATGGCTGAAGGTCATCGATCTGGGGAGGTTTGCCCTGACGTTGTTTGAGAAGCACAGCGGTAACGGTGTCAGGGTATATGTGAACAGCCGGAAACTCGATGACTGGCCCGAGCTTAAAGCTTTCTTCTTCAAGCTGGTACCTAAAAAGGAACAGGACCCCCAAGCTTTGATGGCCGAGATTTACCTGGCCAATACATCTATCTTCGATACTATGAAGGTCCAAGTCGATCTGACTTGCCTGAAGTCACGCAGCCGCCGTGACGTTGCCATTTGCCCCCTATGCGGAGAGGGTTATCCTTCGTGCGATGGAGAAATCTGCCTGAGTTGCCGGGGCAAAGCCCCGTTCTCATATTTTAGAGAGTCCGGGTCGAAGAAGGGCTAAGAACAATCATGGCCCATTCACGAAATAACTGAAGAGGATGTGAACAGATCATGTCATGGAAGAAGACTACCTGCGTAATGTGCGCCGTCCAGTGCGGCCTCGAGGTCGAGGTTGAAGGTAACCGGATCGTCAAAGTCCGCCCGGACAAGGACAGCCCGGTCAGCCAAGGGTACGTTTGCCGCAAGGGCATGAAAGTTGCTTATCACCAGCACAATGCCGACCGTGTGCTCTACCCACTGAAGAAGGTTGGAAGTGAATTCGAACGCATATCCTGGGACCAGGCGATCAACGAGATCGCCGCGAAGCTCAAGAGCGTTCTCCAACAGCATGGCCCCCGTTCTTTGGCATCCGTGGGTGGTGGGGGTGAATTTAACTTCTATCCGCTCCGGTTTATGGCTATGTTCGTTCATGCGCTGGGCTCACGGTACCAGTACTCGTCCGCCAACCAGGAGTTTGCCGGCCGGTACTGGGCGCACGGGCTGACAATGGGAAGCCAGATGCTGGATTTGACCCCCGACTATGAGAATACTGAGATGCTGATGGCTGTAGGCTGGAACGGGATGATGAGCCACCATATACCTCAGGCCCGCAGAGTGTTGACAAGGATCTCAAAAGACCCTGATAAGCTGCTGGTAGTTATCGACCCCCGGCTTTCCGAAACTGCGAAAATAGCGAATATCCACCTGGCCCTACGGCCGGGTACCGATGCGCTGCTCTTGAAATCGATGATCGCCATTATCCTGAAGGAAGGTCTGCATAATCAGGAATATATCAACAAGCATGTGGACGGATTCAACGAGATATTGCCCTGGTTTACCGGTTTTGACGTTGATGGCGCACTTAGGACCTGTGAACTGGAATACGGCCAGGTACTGAAGGTCTGCCGGGAATTCGCCAAACGCCGGTCTTGCCTCCGCGATGATCTTGGCATCCTCATGAACCGGCATAGTGCGCTCAACTCGTACCTGCTGGTTATTTTACTGGCTATCTGCGGCCGCATTGGAGTGCCAGGAGGAGATTACCTGGGCGGTGGGAAATTGTACTCGGACCCCAATGACCCCAAAACTTGGAGGACAGCAGTGACCAACATCCCTGCCATCGCCGGGATGTTCCCTCCCAACGTCATGCCGGAAGAGATTGCCAACGACCGTCCCGACCGCCTCAGAGCCGCCTTCGTCCTGGCATCCAATCCCCTGCGGTCATACGCCGATACCACTGCGTACGAAGAGGCATTCCGCCGACTCGACCTGCGCTTGCCCACTACGTCCTGCCCTGCAGGTCGACCTATGAATCCTGGGCCCCGGCGGCGATGGACGCAATTCTACCTGCTAGGATTGAGCCCGGAGACGGCACCTACAACTCAGGCCCCCTGAGAGTCTACAGCCGGCTGCGCCAACCTGTCGTGGAGGTAGAGGGAGAGCAAAAGGAGGCAGGTGAAATCTTCACGCTGCTGGCCGATGCCATGGGGCTGGTCCCCGAACTTCCTGAGTCGCTCTACCAGGCTGGTAGCAACCTGATGAAATACCGGGATGCATTAGTGGGCTACCTTATGGAACATCCTGAGAACGCCATGCGCGCGCCCTTCATCGTGGCCAAAACTCTCGGCAACGCTATCGGTTCGGCGCACCTGGCCACCTATTTCACAATGTTTCTGCAGAGATCCGCGGCCAGGCAGGAAGAGGGAGCAAGGGCCGGGTTCGAAGCCGGACCGGACCAGGGGTTTGCTATATACCAGGCCATCCTCGACCATCCGGAAGGTGTGCTGGTCGGAATACAGGAGTCGGGGAAGAACATTGGCAAAGTGGCTACGAAGGAACACAAAATCCAGCTTCACGTCCGGGAGATTAAAGATTGGATTAAGGAAATCAACCCGGTTGCCGAAGAGGCGCGGCTCAAAGCCGATAACAAGTTCCCGTTGATATTGATGGCCGGACGGCATATGGACATGAATGCCAATACCGGAATGCGGGACCCGGCGTGGAACGAAGGCAGGCGCGCCTGCACGCTAGCCATGAACCCTGCAGATGCGGAGAAATATGGATTTTCTGATGGGCAAATGGTGAAGGTTATTACCGAGGCAGGCGAGGAAGCGTTAGATGTGGAAGTGACCGAAGATGCCAGGAAAGGGCAGGTCGTTATTCCCCATGGATTCGGCCTGGTTTATAACGGTGTGAAATTCGGGGCCAACGTGAACCGATTAGCCAAGAATACCAACAGGGACCAGTTCGGCACGCCGATGCACCGCTATATACCCTGCCGTGTTGAGGCCATTTAGATAGGATACTGCAAACTGACCGCTGTGAAGCCAAGGCTATCACATTAAAGTAATTCTAGCTATCACATCGCTTCAGGTGTGTAAGTGCGTGGTTTAGCCCCATGATTTTTACTATGCGTGAACATACATTCCTGTAAACGTCAATTGGCACATAAGGTTTAATAGTAAACAGACTTGAGTTTGGCGCTATGCTTATGGTGCTTGCTTCAAAGAAGTGGCCTAAATATTTGGGCCATTCTGGACAGTTCCCGAACTCCTGTTTGAGAAGAAAGGATTGATTTGTAAAATACATCAACTAATTTATCCTCAATTGAAAAATTGAATCAAACCTACCATTGAATAAAAATCGGGATTTCTGATTCTACTGTACTATAATAATTCTACTGCAAAAGAATCCTTAAGTATCTTGCCGCAAACAGGTAATCCCACCTATCACAAGTAGTTCATCGTGGTCAATGTTCTACTCAAGGACGGTAACGGATACGAGTGTGCCAAGTTGGTACAAATAAAGGATATTTTCATAACTGACTACCTTTCGGACGAGATTTCATTGGAGCGAGGCAGTACATGGCCCATCCCATATATTGGTTTTGGAACTTTAAATAATCATCCTGGTCAGTACGAAAATGCTTGAAAACCTGTTCATAGTCAGGGTGGGTGGAATTTTCTTCAAGCCAACGTATCAGTCCATACCAACCATCCGAAATGTACCTGTCCCAGTCGTTGTGGCTGGCACGGATGATGTATTCGAGTTCAAAGCCTTCGTCCCGGGTAATTTGAGTTAGTTCCGGTTCTGTGTGGGTAGTTGTCTGTTTTTGGGCGTATTCCGGATTTACCTGATTGCTAAGCCAGTGGGTTTCACCGATACCAAGGCGTCCATTCTGATGAATAGCCCGCTTCATTGCCTGGATTGTCTGCTTGTAGCCACCCCAAATAAACGTTGCCCCAATACATGTTGCAGCATCGAAAGCCCCCTCTTCGAATACGTAGTCATCCGCAGGAGAGCAAACGATTTCGATTTGGTCCGACAATCTTCTCCCGCCCAGCTTTTTCTTGGCCCGGTCGCAGAAATCTTTGGATATATCTATACCAATACCAGTGATGCCGAATTCTTCAGCCCAGATAGTGAGGGGTTCGGCACAACCACAACCGAAGTCGATGACCCGGTTTCCTTTTTTCAGTTTGAGTATCTTGCCAAGTTTGATGATTTTTTCAGGAGTGGACGGGTTTAGTATCTCCATATAGCGGTGGGAGATACTCATAAGGTCAAAAAATTCCATAGTTCAAGCCTCCTTTAGGAAACAGTAACTTCATCAAGAAAGGTATTGCGGGACTTGATTCTAATCTTGCTTTGAAAATGTGGTGATGACAGCCCCAAATTGTTTTACCAATTGGAAACATTATAGACATCCATTTGAACAGAAGCAAGTAGTTCTCTTTTAAACGAGGGGAACAATGCCGAGAAACTCGAATGAATATCCAAAATTACAGACTATTTAATGTATGTAAAAGCGAATGCGAGGTCAGTTATCACCGTAAAAATGCCCATGCAAAACATAGAAAGGTTCTATCAGTTGCACAGCACCACAATTTTGTAACTAAGATGGTGGGCCATTGGGGACAGTTTCCGAACTCCTGTTTGAGAGCAAAAAGCTTATTCCAGCGCTCCAGCAAATGCTTATAATATATCTCACCTAACAAGGAACCGGCTAAGAGTAACGGCAAAGGCATCACGGTCAGCTGCGTTGGCTATGCCACCAAGTGTGAGGTGCATGGGAAGATTTACATCAGAGCCAGCGTGGCTACGGCGCCGACTAGATGCCCGTTTTGCTGATGTGACTTGATCGCCCACGTAGTTAGACATTTTACTAAAATATCTCTGGCATTGCGGGTTCTGTGAATTCGAACCCTTCCTTTTTAAAGAGCTTCAAGCAGACATCCACTACCGCAGGATCATAAAGTTTTCCTTTGCCATTTGATATCTCCTCAAGCGCCTTATCGATTCCCAATGCCGGCCGGTACGGGCGTGCGGAGGCCATGGCTTCGACCACGTCGGCTACGGCCAGTATCCTTGCCTCAAGTATTATGTCCCCGCCCCGCAGGCCCTGCGGATATCCCGACCCGTCCAGCCTTTCATGGTGCTGCCACACCGTAATGGCAATGGGCCAGGGAAACTCAATATCAACAAGTATGTTGTAGGCATTTTGCGGGTGCGCCCTGACCAGTGACATTTGCATTTCAGTGAGTTTGCCCCGATACATGAGTATCTCCAACGGCAGGGCAAGCTTGCCTGAATCATGTATATACGAGCTCAGGCGGATACCCCCGATTTGTTCCTGTGGAAGGCCCATCCCGGCAGCGATAGCACATGTAAGCTCAGTCACACGGTGCTCGTGGCTGGTAGTATAAGGGTCCCTGCTTTCGTTAAATTTCGACATGGCTACGATAATACTCTGCAGCGCATCGCGGTACTTCTTTTCACCCACCTTTAGAGCTTCTTCCGCCCCCCTCTGGATGGTGATATCACCTATGCTTGACAGGATGCATTTTTCGTTGTTAATCGTGACCAGGTTGGCCGAAAAAAGCCCGGTTAACGCCTCCCCCGTCTTTTTCCGGAACTGATACTCGATGGCGTGAACCTCGCGTCCCTGCGCCAACTCGCTGACAACAGCCTGGCGGTCTGCTTCCCTGGCCCATATATGCAAGCCAAGCGTGGTTTTCCTGATGACTTCATCATATCTATACCCCATGATATTCACAAAGCCATCATTGGCTTCGAAGATGGTGCCGTCCGACATACTGGTCAGGGTAATTCCATATGGCGACGACTGGAAAGCCGTGGTGAATTTCTCCTCCTGGGACTTAACGTCTACCAGCAAACGCCTGTTCACCATCAAGACAAGGCTGATGGTAAGACAGATATTGAGCAAGGTATACCCGGTCATGGCGAGCGCGTTTACAGGTCCCGATTTAAAGAAATCATTGCTCTGATCCGGGAAAATAAAGGTCAGTGTGATCCTGATCAAGCTGAATGCTGAGTAAACCGCAAAGACTATGCCGGCGAGACGTGTTATCTGGCGTATGCCGGGGTCCGCCCTGCGCAGCAGTAGCCAGCTGCACTGGAAGGTAAAGATCATTATTACCACTGTTACGGCGATATCCCGCGCCATCAGGTTTGGTTGAACCACGACGAAATAAGCGCTTACAGCTATGAAAACGGCCAGCAGGATGTAATTATGGACCTGCCCGCCTCTTTTCCCGGTAAAGCGCTCCAGTCCCATGAAAATAATCAATGTCCCGGCCAGAACTATGGTATTGGAACCCGTCATTGATATAAAATCAGGTATGAGTCCGCGCAAAACCATCAGTAATGGCCCGGCAGCCTGCATCGCCAGCCCAACCAGCCAGAAAGATATGCCTGCAAAGCGTCCCCGGTTCTGTCTCCAGATAACTGCCACAGCGCCGGTGTTTATAATATTGATGATGAGATAAAGAAGCATTACTGTCTTGATATCAGGCATCATATGTTCTCGCCATCATATTACGGCTATTTTCCTTTACTTTGAATTATTCCGCGAATTTAAAACTCTTCCCTGTGAAAAGCTTCAAGCAGGCAGCCGCCACATCCGGATCGTACAGCCTGCCCATGTTCTTCGATATTTCCTCAAGCGCCTTGTCAACACCCAGTGCCGGCCGGTATGGGCGGTGTGAGGCCAGGGCTTCAACAACGTCGGCCACGGCAAGTATTTTGGCTTTCATCAGGGTGTCCTCTGCCTTCAGACCATTTGGATAACCTGAGCCATCCAACCTTTCATGATGCTGCAGGACGGTCTCTGCAACGGCACCGGGGAAATCCATGCCTTTGATAATGTCGTAGCCGTTTTGAGCATGAGTTTTTATCAGGTTGAATTCCATATCCGACAGTTTTCCGGGTTTGCTGAGGATGTCGGAAGGAACATATATTTTACCGATATCATGGATTATTGCCGCCATTCTTAGCTGTTCAATCTGTGTCCCTTCGAACTTCATTTCCCTGGCTATGGCAACTGCCAGATCGGCCACTTTTTGCTGATGGCCTGCAGTGTACGGGTCTCTCAATTCCACGATTTTGACCATAGTATCGATGGAATCATTCAAGGTTTTCTTCAGGGATTCGTAGCTTTGTAGAAGCTTTTCTTCAGCTGACTTGCGATCGGTGATATCATGCATAATGGCATTGAAACCGACTATTTTACCATCCATGATTATCGTAGTGGGATTGGTATGCAGCCACATGATCTGTCGGTCCCTGCTGATAATCCTGAACTCAATAGCATGGTCGGTGCTGTCACCCCCCAATGCATTTAAGAATAATGCCGTCATACCCGGCAGATCCTCGGGGTGCAAGAAGTCGGCAAACGGTCGGCCTAACAAATCTGGCCGGGTGGCGCCCACCCATCGGCAGACCGAATTGTTAACTAACATTAATTTACCATCAAGATCAATCGAGGCGATACCCGCGTCCGCTTCTTCCACAAGACTGCGGTATTTCTCTTCAGATGCTTGCAGCGCTTTCACTGCCTGCTCACGCTCGGTGATATCTTCACCGGAACTGAGTGTGCCGATTATTCTTTCTTTTTCGTCACGCAGCAAAGCATTATGCTCTATTTCGCCTTCCATAAGCTGCAAGAAGACCGGATATACATTTTCCATTCCATCCGGTTGGGGCAGGCAGGTAGTAAACCAGAGCTGTCCAAGGAGATCATCTTCCCTACAGCCAAAAAGCTGGCAACCCTTTCTGTTAATCAACGTTATCCTTCCCTCGGAGTTAAGCGAAACTATTATGGTCTCCACGGTATCCAGGTAACCTTGGGCACGGTCCCGCTCATGGAACACTTTTTCTACTGCCAGCTTGCGCTCGGTGATGTCAACCACAGTGGTTATGTAATAGAGCTGTTTGCCGTCCCTATCCCTTTGCAGCACGGTGTTCACGTCAGCCCACACAACGGTCCCATCTTTCTTTATATATCTCTTGATAAATCTGGCGGACTTTTCCGACGTGGCCTGCAACTGAGCGAGTTTTCTACTGGTCTCATCCAGATCATCCGGGTGGGAAATATCCTGCCACTTGATATTATCCAATTCTTCCTTCGTATACCCCAGCATATCCGCCATTGCCTGGTTAACACTCACAACGCCATCGATAGATGTGATCGATTTGCCGATGGCGGAGTTGTCAAATACATTTCTGAATCTTTCCTCACTCTTTATAAGCTTTTGATCTGTCTCCTTGCGAACAGTGATGTCCTCGATAAAACCTTCTAAGAACGTAGCGCCATCCGATTTTGAATAAATACGAAGGGTTAGTTCTCCCCAAAAGGTGCTGCCGTCTTTACGGCGGTACAGCACTTCAAATTTATTTATATCGGGGTTATCTTGCATCGACCGTACGATTTCCCCACGAAAATGCGGATCGGCAAATAAATCGGTGGCTGTATCTTTGACCATGGACCTGACTTCTTCCGGTGATTCATAGCCAAACAGGCTGGCAAACTTGGGGTTGACCATAATTACCTTACTATCCAACGTGGACCTGAATACCGCCAGGCTGGCACTTTCGAATAGTTCCCTGTAACGTGACTCGCTCTGGCTCAGCGCTTCCGCACTTTCAACTCTCTCCTTAAGTATGCGCAGGTTTTGCTGCCTCCAGATGAGGCCTGTGCCGGCGCCGGCCCCGATCAGCAGGATCACAACCAGCGAAATGACCACCCACAGCATCTGCGCCAGGGGCGCGTACACTTCCGCCTTATCTATACGGGCAACCATGTACCAGGGTGAATCCGGGATCTGGTGTATGTCGGCGATCACCGGCACATTCCGGTAATCTATGCCCTCCATAATTCCTTCATGTCCCAGCGCGGCCTGCACGGCTGGCATTTTCAGGTTGTTAAGGGAAGAGCGCAGTTTTAGCGCGGTGTCCTTCTGAAACCTGAGCTCGTTGAGGAACAGGGCATAATTGCCGTCCCGCCGTACGATCAGTGTCTCAGCCGTCTTGCTGGGAGTGGGCCACTCCTGTATCAATGGATAGAGATACCGGTAAGGGTCGATACGCATAACCACCACGCCCAGGGACTGGCTGCCGTCACCAGCTTTGTAGATGGGGACGAGAACTACCATATGCGGCTGCAGAGTATCCGCATCGCTATCCAGATCAAGAATGGTTATTTCGCCCGATTGCAGGGCCCGTTGGGCATCCCCCGGTATATGGCGGGGCACCGGTTCTGCTGTGTCGGGGGCGAAAATCCTGCCGACTCCGTTTGTGTCCAGCAGGAAGATTTTTGCATACTGGCCGCTTGCTGATTGAAGATGATTGAGCCAGGTCTTCAGCTGCAGCCGGGCATCCGGGTCATCCGGATTCTCGAGATACCGTTGCACCAAAATGGAAAAGGCGGGATTCGCAAAAAATTGATTGGCATCCACGATCCGCTCTTTTCTCCATTGAACAATCTGCCCGGATTTCAGGCTTGCGATAGAGGAAAGCTGATTTTCAACTTGTGACTTATAGTTATCGCTGTAATTACTGTAATAAAGATACCCTGCTACGACTATGCCCGCAGTAAGAATTGCGAAAATGATTACAAGCAGAGATGGAAACAGCTTGCTATCGGTATCCTTATTTTTCATAGTCCTAAGACCCTTCCATCACGCCGCAAATTGCACAGAGACAAGTCCAGCTATCACTGCCGCAGCCTTTAATGCCGTCATTCTACCGTTTGCCTCCCATACAGGTTCAATATTACTTCAAGTTAGGAGCGGGATTTATTATTATGTCTATATAATGAGTGTACTACTTCCCCCCCCCGAGTCAAAGTATTTTAGTGTAATAGCATAGAAAGTCGAGGTATAAAGCGTACTATCAATAACAGTCAGCAACTTCCACGATTTTATCAACCTGGATTTTTCTTTTCCCTGAATTTATAAAATAAAAAAGGCGGGGCCTTTCAGCCCCGCTTGATTATTTAACCTCTACACAATCTTTATGACCCTCACTATTTAGTACAGATATTGAAAAAACAATAACATGTCTACGTGGCCGTATAGCTACAAAATAGCCATAAAGTAGCCACACTGGGATTTTCCAGCTATGCAATCCGGTAATGCAAAAGTATTAGTACTTTTCTCTGCAGAGAATCATACCTTTAGAGCTATTGTAACCATACTTCAGGCCATTCTTTTTCATAGTCGGCTTGTGTAAACTTCTCTCATTTAATAAAGGAGGTGCGTTTATTGGAACTGTCTTCTTGGCGGGATATTATTTTGATAATCTGGGGAATTGTAGCTACCGTAGCAATGGTGTTTATATCTGTCATTCTGTACCTGTTTTATCGTAAGACAATTTCTGTGCTTGACTCAACGGATTTAATGGTTGCCAAGGTCGGCAATATCGCAAATTACGTTGAAAAGGAAGTGGTAGGGTCAATCAGCCGGTTTGGCATGATGATCCAGGGGATAATTCAAGGCATTAGCATATTTGGCAGTATATTTAATAAAAAGGAGGATCAAGATGACTAGAGAATCAACGAGTGGATTTTTTGCAGGCCTGATGATGGGAGCAGTAGTCGGTGCGGCCATTGCTTTACTGTATGCGCCTCAATCGGGGCCTGAAACCAGGCAACTGGTGAAAGAAAAGGCCTTGGAGATTAAAGAAAAGGCCGCAAAGGCAGCCAAAAAGATTAAGGAATCTGCTGTTACCTTTGCCAAAGGGGAAGATTAGCAGGCCAATCCCGGCAAATTGAATAATTAAATTCCTGCCGGCTTTCCGGCCAAATCATAAAGCCTGGCCCTGCGAACACAAGTGCAGGGCCAGGTTCATGACCTTTCCCTGGTAAATGATGCTGGCTTCAATTAGATTCCTCCAATAAAATAGAATGACTTAGAAAAAAGCGGGGCCATAGTGGATTTGAACCAGTGACCCCCTATGCGTGAGGCCGGTGCCTATGTTAGGCTGGAGACCTACGCTTGTTATTATGGATGAACATACATAAAATATTAATTTGTAGCTACCTTTGCTATATGATTTTTAGCGCGACATAACCCATATCCCAATGTTTGTTTAGTGGTAAGCTTCCTTGCCCCTCGTTAGCTTATTGCCGTGAAATTAGGACTGATTGCCTCAAATTGATACTAAGAATTCTGAGGTTAATCCTTAATCCATCTATACCCGCTCAGCGCCCAAAGGACAACGTTTGTCCCGTAGAAAACCCACACCAGCGGGAACATGAGCTGGGAAATATTGCCCATGCCAAGATTGTAAACTTCGCCAGCGATCTCGGTAATATACCAGCAGGTGGCCGCGCCAGCGACCATCCAGGCATTGGTCGCCGGGTAAAGCTTGCGGCGCACTGTCTCCCAGGCTAACCAGGTTGTGGTGCAGAAGAAAGCCGTGTAAACCGGGCCAAGCACGGCATGCCCGACGCGCACTACATCATTCCACAATATGGAGATTACAATCACCGCCGACCCGTAGATAAGGATCGGCAGCCAGGCTTCGCGGAGCTTAAACTGTTTGAAATAACCGAAGCCGCGGCCCACGCGGATGATTAGGAAGGTATGGGCGATGATCGAAAGCACGCCGCCGACCATGAAAACCCACGATCCCACCGTCAGCCCCGGCACCGCCACTACCACGCTCATCAGTATGTCCGTAGGCAGCATGCAGAGGAAGGCCAGCAGGAGCAGCATCCAATCGCGCTTACCCAGGGCGTACTTACCGGTTATGAGGACAATCACCAGCGCCAGCAACATTATGCCCGGCTTGGCGAAGGCGGGATACAGGCTACCCGTCTTGTATAAATAGTTCATCCAGTCAGCGCCAAAGACTGAGCCTGCCAGCACTAATATTGCCCCAACGAGCACGAATACCCATGAACGTCTTGTTCCTTCCAGAACCGATCCCTGAACCTGTTCTTTATTCATTCTGACCTTCGCTCGTTCTAATCCATAGATGTGCCGCCTATTATAGCTGATTCCTGTTTTTGCAGATACTGCTATTTGAGCGTATTCAGTTCACGATGCTATAATTCACCGTGTATTCTTCAGGATTAAGTCATGTTTGAGAAGCTGGAATCAATCGAGAAACGCTACGACGAACTGGGTGAATTGATCACCCGGCCGGAGGTGTATAACGACTTTCAGCAGGTGCAGGCCCTTTCGCAGGAGCGCGCCGGTATCGAGGATACGGTAAACAAATATAAACAATACAAGTCGGTCTGCAAGTCGATAGAGGATACGCAGGCCATGATGGATGATGGACTGGATTCCGATATGCTGGCCATGGCAAAGGAGGAACTGAACGGGCTGAAGACAATACAGCAAGGCCTTGAGGAAACCCTGAAGGTCAGCCTTTTACCCAAGGATGCCAACGAGGACAAGGATGCCATCGTCGAGATAAGGGGGGGCACAGGAGGAGAGGAGGCGGCGCTCTTCGCTGCCGATTTGTACCGCATGTATTCACGCTATGCCCAGGCCAAAGGCTGGCAGATAGAGATAATCGATAGCAACCAGAACGAGATGGGAGGCTTCAGGGAGGTCATCTTCGAAGTCAAGGGCAAGGGCGCCTACGGCCACCTTAAATACGAGCGCGGCGTGCACCGGGTCCAGCGCGTGCCTTTTACTGAAGCTTCAGGCCGTATCCATACCTCAACGGCAACGGTAGCTGTGCTGCCCGAGGCCGAGGAGATAGACGTGCATATCAACCAGGAGGACCTGAGGATAGATATCTTCCGCAGCGGCGGCGCCGGCGGGCAGAACGTCAATAAGCTCAGCACGGCAGTGCGTATAACCCACATCCCCACGGGCATCGTGGCCATCTGCCAGGACGAGCGGTCGCAGCTGCGCAACAAGCTCAAGGCCATGGCTGTGCTGCGGACCAGGCTTTACGACATCGAGCAGCGCAAGCAGCAGGACGAGGTCACCGAGGAGCGCAGGTCGCAGATAGGCAGCGGTGATAGGTCGGAGAAGATACGCACCTACAATTTCCCCCAGGACCGCATGACCGACCACCGCATCAACCTCTCCCTGCACGGACTGCCCAAGATATTGGATGGTGACCTGGATAAGATAATCGACGCGCTGGCTACAGAGGAACAGACGCAGTTATTGCAGGACAGCAGGTTGTGACCGCAGGGCAATGGCTGCGTAAATACACTTCGATTTTTCAGCAGGCGGGCATAGAGGAGGCGGGGGATGAGGCCAGGGTACTGCTCTGCCATGCGCTGAAACTAAACAAGGCAGGGCTTTTCGCGCAGCCTGAAAGGATAATGGCTGCGGATGAGATTGCGCTGCTGGAAGGTTTAGCTGAACGTAGGCTGAAGCGTGAACCCGCCGCCTATATCGTGCAGAACAAGGAATTTTACGGTCTTGATTTATTCGTTGACCCCAGGGTACTGATACCCCGGCCGGAGACGGAGATACTGGTGGAGGCGGCGGTTAAATTCGGCCAAGCATGGATCGAGCGCTATAAAAAGACCATATCGATCGTGGATGTGGGGACAGGCTGCGGAGCTATCGCCGCCGCGCTGGCATTGCATCTGCCGGGTTCACTGGTATACGCGGTGGATATCTCGGCCGCGGCGCTGGAGGTAGCAGCCCTGAACATTGAGAAGTATAAAATCAGCGGCAGGGTAATCATGTCGCAGGGGGATTTACTGCAGCAAATAAATGCAAGGGTTGATATCATCGCGGCCAACCTGCCGTATATCCCGCAAAACGGGATGCGCCTGTTGCAGCCTGAAATAGCAAACTATGAGCCTGAGGAAGCCCTGCGGGGTGGAGAGAGTGGTATTGAGGTCATCGGAAGGCTGCTCGAACAGGTCCCCGGGAAAATTAACCTGAACGGCGCGGTTTTCCTCGAGATCGGGGAAGGCCAGGAAGATGAGATAATACCGGTTATCGGCCGCTGCCTGCCGGGTTCAAAGGTTACGCTGATAAAAGACCTGGCCGGCATCAACAGGGTGATAAAAATCGAAGCAAAGCGACTTTTGACAAACATATAAGGTTCTTGTAAACTTTGCGATTGGTTAAATTCTTTAGCCAAAAATCAAAATAGGGGTGAATTGCTACCATGAACATGATCGTTTGCTGTAAACAGGTACTCGACCCGGAAGCAGCTCCATCCACTTTCAAGCTGGATGCTGCCAACAACAGGATGATCCAGCCGCCTGAGGTCAAACCGGTTGTCAATCCTTATGACGAGCAGGCAGTCGAAGCGGCTCTGCGCATCAAGGACACCGATAAGGCTGGAAACAAAATTACCATCATCAGCCTGGGCAACAACCTTGTCCGCGATGTGGTCAAGAAGCCGCTCTCCATGGGCGCAGATGAGCTGATTTTGCTCGAGGATCCCGCGTTCGAAGGCGGCGACAGCTTCGCGGTAGCCTCCGCCCTGGCGGCCGCCGTTAAAAAGGTGGGCGCCTTTGACCTTATCTTCTGCGGCAGGCAGGAATCTGAATGGGATGATGGACAGGTTGGCTCCGGCCTGGCCGAACTGCTGGGCATTCCCAGTGTCACAGTGGCCAAGAAGGTCGAAGTGCAGGCGGGCGGCAAAGTAAAAGTCGAGAGGGTGGTGGCCGACGGCTACCAGGTGCTCGAGGTACAGTATCCGGCGCTCATCACCGTCAGTAACGAGCTTGGCGAAGCCCGCTATGCCACATTGAAGGGCATCATGGAAGCCAGCAAAAAGC
>JAPLHK010000011.1 GCA_026389715.1 Chloroflexota bacterium | reverse complement strand
GTGATACAAGAGATGTACAGGGACGCCTGCCCCATGGATTTGCACGGCAAAATTGCCACGGAGAACGATGTAACTAATGTTGATGAGTTGGTTGCTTTCCTCGACCGCGCCGGCCATCCCTGGGTTAAAGGCGAGGTAAAACTCCCGGTGTAATATTATATTGTCATTGGCGGCACTTGTTTAACCCGTCACTGCAAAACGTCAATGACATGTGATAAAAGGAGATTGATTTGGCGATCAAAGGCACGGAAATAGTCAAGCGGCTGCCGGAAGGCGGCAAGAAGAACTGCAAGGAATGTGGCCTGCCTACCTGCTTCGCCTTCGCCATGAAGCTGGCAGCGGGCGGCATCGTCATCGAGAAGTGTCCCTATATTTCGCCTGAGGTCAGCAGGGAACTGGAGGACGAGCTGGCCCCGCCCATCAGGCCCGTCACTATCGGCACGGGCGCCGGTGCGCTGGTAGTGGGCGATGAAACCGTGCTCTACCGCCACGAGAAGACCTTCGTGCATCAGCCCGGCATAGGTGTGCTTATTGCGGATGATGAACCTGGCGAGGTAGTCGAGGGCAAGATCAGGAAGTTGAGGGAGTTGCATTTCAGTTGGGTGGGCAAGACGCTAAAGGCTGACCTGCTGGCCCTGCAGTATAAATCGGGCGACCCTGCGAAATACGGGGCGCTGGTTAAGAAGGCGCTTACCGCGGTGGACTGCCCGCTGATGCTTATTTGCGAAGACACGGATGCCCTTCTCAACGCGCATGCTTTATGCGCGGGAAGGAAGCCTGTGCTTTACCCCGTCACCGCGCAAAACCTGGAGAAAGTCATCAGCGCGGTGAAGCAAAACCCGGCTGTGGTAGCCGTTAAAGGGGCCGGTGTTGAATCGCTAGCGCACCTGACCAACCGGCTCACGGAGGCCAGCATTGAGGACGTCCTGCTGGACCCGGGCTCGAAGGACCTGCAGTCGGCCGTTCGCGACCAGACACTGATACGCAGGGCGGCACTGAAGCAGGGTTTCAGGGCGCTGGGCTATCCCACCGTCGCCTTCCCCTGCTTCATGGCTGCCGATAAGCGGCGCGAGATGCTCCTGGCGGCCATGTTCATACCCAAATATGCCGCCTTTATCGTCCTCTCAGATATCGATGAGCACACACTCCTGCCGCTGCTGGTGCAGAGGATGAATATATACACCGATCCGCGCATCCCTATGGCCATGGAGGAAAAGGTCTATCCCATCAACAACCCGGATGCCGGCTCGCCGGTGCTGATAACCACCAACTGGGCGCTGACCTATTTTATCGTCGCCTCCGAGGTCGAGGCCAGTAAAGTGCCGGCCTGGCTGTGCGTCAAGGAGTCCGGTGGACTGGGCGTGCTTACCGCCTGGGCGGCCGGCAAATTCAGCGGGGACAACATCGCCCCCTTCATCAGGAAATGCGGCGTCGAGGGGATGGTCAATCACAGGCGGCTGGTCATACCCGGCAAGGTCGCCCGCATACGCAACGAGCTCAGCGAGGCCCTGCCCGACTGGCAGATAATAGTCGGCCCGGGCGATGCCAACGAGATTCCCGCTTATTTGCCGGCGCTGGTCAAAAGCTGGAAAGGATAACCGTACGAAAACGTCATTGCGAGGAACGGAGTGACGAAGCATTCTGATCAAGGCAAAGACAAGGATGAATACAAAGGAATCGGATCTCTCGTCAATTCTGAACCATAACCGCCGCCATCCGCGCTACCTGATAGCGACATTACAGGAAATACAATCCCGGGAGGGATATCTTTCCAGTGAAGCCATGCTTGAGGTGGCCGGATTCCTCGATATGTCTTCAGCTACGGTCTGGGGCGTGGCTACCTTTTATAACCAGTTCCGCTTCACCCCGCCGGGGAAAAGACCGGTACGAGTTTGCCTGGGCACAGCCTGCCACCTGGCCGGCGGCCAACTGGTCATGGAAGCTGTGGCGCGTGAATTAAAAATCGAGGTAGGCGGGACAACGGAAGACCGCGAATTCGACCTTGACCGCGTTGCCTGCATAGGCTGCTGCGCCCTGGCGCCGGTCGTTACCATCGGGACCGATGTTTATCCGAAGATGACGCCTCCAAAGGTGGAAGAAGTGATAGTAGAATTGAATCCCCCGTCGGCTCACAAGGACTGAGCGCAGGTTAACATTAATGACCTTTAGGAAAATTGACCTTGTGTCCAGGCAGAACTGGCAATCACTGTATAACGGCGAAATCATTCATATTTTAGTGGGTACTGCTACCTGCGGGCGCGCTGCCGGCTCGATGGCCGTCCTTGAGGCTATCCGGCGTGAAATCGCAGGGCTGGAGGGCAAGGCCCGGGTCTCGGAGGTCGGCTGTATGGGGTTGTGCTCGTACGAGCCTTTGGTGGTCATCGTCAAGCCCGGAGATTTCTCAGTCTGTTATCACCATGTCACACCGCTGATAGTGCCGCAATTGGTGGAAGGCTACGTCAAGGGCGATGACCCCTGCCTGGACCTGGCGCTGGGTACGGTGGCGGGGGGTGGTGACGAGGCGGTTTACATTCCGGAACTCGACCTTTTCAAACACCAGGCGAGGGTGCTGTTGCGCAACTGCGGCTACAATTCTCCTTTGGAGATAGATCACTATATCGCCTGCGGCGGGTACCGGGGTTTGTCCAGTACGCTGGAGATGAAGCCGGCGCAGATTATACGCAAGCTTGAAAAGTCGGGACTGCGCGGCCGTGGCGGGGCGGGATTTCCCACGGCAACCAAGTGGGCAGCGTGCTCGCAAACTAAAGGCAAAACCAAGTATGTTATCTGCAACGCCGACGAGGGGGACCCGGGGGCCTTTATGGACCGCGTGTTGCTGGAGAGCGACCCCCATGCCGTTATCGAAGGCCTGATCATCGCGGGATATACCGTAGGGGCCGGGCAGGGCTATATTTATGTCAGGGAGGAATACCCGCTGGCCATCGAGCGGCTGGAGATGGCACTCAAGCAGGCAAAAGAAAAAGGCCTGCTGGGACGAAAAATATTGGGTTTGGGCTTCAGCTTCAAAATTGAGATAATCAAGGGTGCCGGCGCTTTTGTTTCAGGTGAGGAGACGGCCATGATCGCCGCTATCGAGGGAAGGCGCTCCTGGCCTGAGCATCGGCCGCCTTATCCTGCTGAAGCGGGGCTGTGGGGCAAACCGACGCTGGTTAACAACGTCAAGACGCTGGCCTATGTACCTTTGATAATTCAAAATGGGAGCGATTGGTTCGCCGGCATCGGCACAGGTAACAGCCCGGGCACGGCGCTTTTCGCGCTGGCAGGCAAGCTGGAGAATACCGGGCTGGCTGAAGTGCCCATGGGCACCTCCCTGCGCACGCTGGTTTACGATATTGGGGGGGGTATAAAAAAGGGCGGGCGCTTCAAGGCGGTGCAGATCGGCGGGCCGTCGGGCGGATGCCTGCCGGAGGGCCTGCTGGATACACCCATCGACTTCGACTCGCTGAAGGGGGCCGGCGCCATCATGGGCTCGGGCGGCGTCATCGTCATGGACGAGGATAACTGCGTTGTGGATACCGCCAGGTTCTTCATTGATTTCAGCCGGCAGGAGTCCTGCGGCAAATGCACACATTGCCGTATCGGCGCCCATCACCTGTTCTCGATACTGGACGATGTGACTAAAGGCAAAGGGAGCCTGAAGTCGCTGGAAGCCCTGCAAGCGCTGGCCGAAGATATCAGGGAGGGCTCGCTCTGCGGACTGGGGAAAATGGCTACCAACCCGGCGCTTACCACCCTGCGCTACTTCCGCGCGGAGTATGAATCACATGTGCTCGAGCAACGTTGCCCGGCAAGGGTTTGCAAGGAGCTTACCGCCTATTACATATTGCCGGATAAATGCTACAAGGGCTGCGACCATTGCGTGCTGGCCTGCCCGGCCGAGGCTGTCTTCAGCGATGAGCAGGGGCTGAAGGTTGTTGACCAGGTGAAATGTACAAAGTGCGGCAGTTGTGAACTGGTCTGCCCCGCGGAGTATAATGCTGTGATACGGTTATCGCCGGTCAGCCTGGTGCCGGAAAACCGGCGCACGAAACCGCAAACGCCTGTAAAGGAGCCTTAATAAGATGACAGTTACCATCACAGTGGCGGGCAAGGGGGGCGTGGGCAAGACCGCCATCTCGGCTATGCTGGTTGATTTCCTGGCCAACCTGGGCGCGGTGCTGGCCGTGGACGCCGACCCCAGCACCAACCTCAACGACGCCCTGGGCGTGGGTGTGCAGAGCACGGTGGGCAAGACCCGCGAGAAGATGAAGGACGATATAAAGGACGGACGCTTAAGGATGGATATCTCCAAGCAGGAGATCCTGAATGCGCGTATACATGAGTCACTGGTGGAGACTGACAGGTTCGACCTGCTGGCTATGGGCCGGCCGGAGGGACCGGGCTGCTACTGCGCCGCCAACCACATGATACGTTTCTCCATCGATAAGCTGGCCAAGAGCTACGACTACGTGGTGATGGACTGCGAGGCCGGGCTGGAGCATATCAGCCGGCAGACTACTCAGGACATCGATTTCTTGCTGGCGGTGACCGACCCTACCATGCGCGGGCTTAATACCTGCGTTCGCCTGGAGCAGCTCAGCAAGGAGATACGCACCAATATAAGGGGGGGGGTACTGCTGGTGGTCAACCGCCTGCGCAACGGCCTGCCGGCGGAATTCAAAGAAGCTGTGGACAGATCCGGGCTATTACTCTTTGCCACCATACCGGAAGACGCCAACATCGCCGACCTGGATATCAAAGGCAGGCCGCTCACTGAACTGCCGTTCGATTCCAGTTTCCGCCGCGCGGTGCAGGAGATACTCTACAGGCTCAAAATCCGTTGACAGATACAGGCTAAAAGCATATAGTGACCGGAAGCGTCTCCGATTGATACCGGACAGGGGCCGATTTTAATAATTACAGGATCAGGAGGCAGGCATGCAGGACAAGCAGGAAGAGCAGGACATCCTCATCAAGGTACCGCGCTGGAAGATAGGGTACAGCATAGGGGTCCTTTTCGTACTCTACATGCTGGACTACGCGCTGAGGTCGGTGATCGGGCCGATGACGCCGGCGCTGAAATCCAGCCTCGGGCTCAGCGATACTGAGGTGGGCTGGCTGATGTCCGTGGTACTCATCGGCGTGGCTGTCTTTGCCCTGCCGCTCTCTTTTGTTATCGATAGATGGCGGCGCTCGAAGATGATCGCATTGATTTCAATCGTCTGGAGTGCGGCCAGCGTTTTCTCAGGGTTTTGCATCAATTTTGGCCAGCTCCTGGCTACCAGGGCAATGGTGGGTATTGGTGAAGCCGGCTTTGTTTCCGGTGGCATGGCGCTCATTGTAGGCATGGTGCGCAAGGCCCGCCGGGCCTTTGTCACGGGCATCTGGGCTGCGGCTATACCGCTGGGCTCAGCTCTCGGCTTCCTGGTGGGTGGTTGGGTAACCAAGAGCTGGGGCTGGCAGGCGGCTTTTTGGGCCATAGCGTCACCGGGCATCCTCTTCGGTATATTGGCCTGGTTTATGCCGGATTATAAAGTCAATAAAGAGGCCCTGGAAAAAGCCGGCAGCGGCCGCTCGACGGCACTGACTGCAACCTTGAAAGAAATGGTTCAAATCAAAACACTGCCGATCCTCTATGTCGCCATCGCTCTGGCGATATGCCTGCAGCAGGGCGCCATACCCTGGGTACCCGTGCTGCTCAACCGCAGCATGGGAATGGATAACGCGGTCGCCTCCACATTATCATCAGGGATTGCACTGCTGGCCGTGATCTCCATGCCGTTGGGCGGATGGGTGGCTGATAAAGTGTCGCACCGCAACCCGCGTAACAAGGTGCTGGTCATGGTTGCCGGCCTCTGGTTGACCGGACTGCTCATGGCGGCGGGAGCCTACCTGGCTTCACTGCCGCTTTTTATTGCCGGCAGCTTCTTTATCCCCTTCGGCGTCTCCGCGCAACTCAATGTAGTGCAGGAGATCGTGCCGGTTTACCGCCGCGCCACGGCCTGGGGCCTTTATATGCTCACGGGTTACTTACTGGGCGGCATGTGGGGACCCATCATCATGGGAGCAGTTTCCGATGCCGCGGGAATTCAAGCGGCCTTCGTGGTTATCTCGGCCATCGGGATATTGGCCACCGTCGGCATGCTCTGGGCAGCCAGGCATTTCAATGCGGACTATAATCGCGCCCGTGAGATAGATCGCTCCATGGGAATGCTGAAAGAAGGTTGATCAGGAGGGCTGCACGATTAAGCTGCTCAGCCTGGCTGATATCGAGGGCAAGGTCAGCCCACACCAGTCGCAGGTAAAAGGCGCGCTCAGGATGCGCGCGGCCGCGCTTGAATATGTTAAGGACGTTAAGGCGCTGGCCGCCTACATAGGCGGCAGCGTTGAGATAACGGGTATCGGGGAAGATTGGGCGGTTAGCAAAGGGTTGTACCCGGGCGTAGATGTCCATCTTGTTTACAACCGGGCGGACGACGAGTTCCCGGCCAGGCTGCGGGCGCTTTACAGCGGTGATAAGATAAGGATGATAAAAGGCGATGAACTGGCCACTATCACTATTTCATTAGCCAACCAGCTTCTGCGTTACGTTAGGGAGACCAATCCGGGGATGAAGCTTCCCGAGGTCTGCTACAAGGTGTAAATACCCGGCCGACAGCAAGACATGGACGACGAACTAAAAGCCTTCATAGATGCTAAATTTCAGTTGCCCCCCCTCGAGGGCGCTGATAAGACCTGCTCCCTCGAAGAGGCGGTCAGGAGAAATGTCAAACCCGGCATGTCCATCCACTTTGCCGGCAGGAGCGGCGCGCTCTTTTACCAGCTGGTGCGTGAGTTCTGGGGCAAGAAAGGCGATTTCACTGTCATCAGCCCCTACGTATCGGCCCTGTTGCTGGCGCTTATCCGCGGCGGACTGATGAAGAAGGCCATCACCAGCTTCGCTGGTAACACCTACCCCACGCCGGGACCCAATCCGCTGGTGCAGAAGGCCTATATCTCCGGGTCCGTGGAGTTCGAGAACTGGAGCATGCTGACCATCACCCAGCGCCTGCTGGCTGGCGCACTGGGATGGGATTTCATCCCGACGCGTTCGCTCATTGGCAGTTCCATGGCCGAGGAGAACAAGCAGGATTTCACCATCCTGAAATCTCCTTTTGGGGATGGTGGGCAGAGCGGCCTGATGAAACCGTTGCGTCCGGATGTTACCTTCGTTCATGGTCTGGCCGCCGACCGCAGCGGCAACACCATCCTTCCTTATCCCCTTGGGGTTGACGCCTTTGGCGCCTGGGCGGCCAGGGAGGCTGTGGTCGTCAGCGTGGAGCATGTAGTGCCGACCGATTATATCCGCAGCCATGCCCACCTGGTGCGCATACCGTCCTACATGGTAAAGGCGGTCTGCGAAGTGCCCTGGGGCGCGCACCCGGGGGGCCTGCCCAATTTCGGCATACCTCAGTACGAAGGCTACTTCGATGATTACGAGTTTGCCACGCTTCTAAAAGATGCTTCCATGGACGAGACGCGCTTCATGGGCTTCATCAGGGAATGGATCCTCAACTGCCCGGATCACAAACAATACCTGGACAAGCTGGGCAAGGATAAACTGCGCTACCTCAAGGACAAGGCCAAGCCGCATTCGTGGGTGGTGGAGACCCTGGCCGCCGTGCCCCATGTAGAATTTAAGCGGGAATCCAACCAGCTCGAACGCATGGTCGTTGCCGGCAGCCGCTATATCGCAGACCTGTGCCAGGCAAGACGCTATCGTACCATACTGGCCGGTGTGGGGTTGGCCAACCTGGCTGCCTGGATGGCGGCCTACCGACTCAGGGACCTCAAATACGATATCGACCTGGTGGCTGAGAATGGTATGTACGGGTATATGCCGGTGCCCTCAGACCCAACCGGGTTCAGCATGCACAACCTGCCTTCCTGCAAGATGCTGACCAATATCGAAACTGCCCTGGGAGTGCTGGCCGGCGGGTCAACCGCTTCCTGCCTGGGAGTGCTGGGCGCAGCCCAGATAGACGCCCACGGTAACGGCAATTCCACCAAGATCCCCAACGTTTACTATATAGTCGGCTCGGGCGGGGCCAACGACATCGCCAGTACCTGCTCGGAGACCATAGCATTCGCCACGGCCGGCAAAGAAAGGCTTGTGAAACATGTATCCTATATCACTTATCCCGGGGATAAGGTGAAAACACTGGTAACCGACGTCGGCATATTCGAGAAACCTGATGGCAAGGATAATCTCGTCCTGACGTCCTACATACCGCACGGCACTGCGATACGGGAAGAGGAGGCCATCAAGGGCATCAGGCGGCTGGTTGGCTGGGAACTGGAGGTGGCGCCGCATCTCAAGAAAATCGATCTGCCTTCCTTCGAGGAGAAGATGATGATCAGGCTCTTCGACCCGCAGGGTTTCTATACCAGGGTTTAGGGCTCAGCCTGTCCGGCCGAACTCTTTCTTAAGCTGCTGCGGGCTGAGGTGTATCATGGTGGGGCGGCCGTGGGGACAGGTGCGGGGCTGCGAGGTGCGTTCGAGTTGTTTAACCAGGCTGGCCATCTCGCCGCTATCCAATGTTTGACCGGCGCGTATGGCGCCGTGGCAGGCCAGTGACTGCGCGGCCTTGATATCACGTTTTTGAGTGTCCTGCTCTCCGCCGATCTCGTCAAGCAGTTCCCTGATGGCCTCATTGAGGTTATTGCCGTTGAGCAGAGCGGGCACGGCCCGGACCAGGCAGGTGCGCTCTCCGAACGGTTCAAGTGTGAAACCGAGCTCGCTTAGCAAACCGCCGCAAGCCGTTATGGCCTGCTCCTGCTGCGTGCTCAGCTCGATAGCCAGCGGCTCCAGCATGCCCTGAACCTCGGGTTTCTTTTGTGCGCGCTGCAAAAGTATTTTATCGAACAGTACCCTCTCGTGGGCGGCGTGCTGGTCAACTAAGTAAAGTCCGTCTTCACCCTCCGCCAGTATATAGCTGGAGGAAAGCTGCCCGACCGCCCTCAGGGGAGGTAAAACGGCATTATGAGGAAATTGACCCCACAGTGTTTGCGCGGAGGCGTCTTCAACTCCCGACCGGATGGCCGGCAGGGGAGATTTGGCCAGGGTATCCCTGAGCGTCCTGACCAGGGCGGTGAAAACAGTATTATTATTGCGGAATTTCACTTCGAGCTTGGTGGGATGGACGTTGACGTCCGTTTCCTCCGGCGGGATGGCTATGTTGATGACGGCCACCGGGTGCCGGCCCGTCATCAGCAGCCCCTCGTAGGCCGTTTCCACGGCCCTGGCTAAAAGAGCGTTGCGCACGTAGCGCCGGTTAACGAAGAAGCTCATATAGCTGCGGGTTGAACGCTCCACAGATGGGGGGCTGGCCAATCCCTGTATATAAAGCATCCCGTCGGTACCTTCCACTTCCAGCATCTTTTTGGCCGTCTCCAGTCCATAAACCACGGCGACGGAGGAGCGCAGTTCGGCGTCGCCGGTGGTGCGCAGGCTATTTTTGCCGTCGATAACCAGCTCGAACTTCACCTCGGGGAAGGCCAGGGCGAACTGGCCGACCAGTGTGGCGATATGTCCCGATTCGGTGGAGGCCGATTTGAGGAATTTCAGCCTGGCAGGGAAATTCTGGAAGAGGCGGCGGACAGTGATGGTGGTGCCCTGCGGGCGGCTCTTCTTCTCCCGCGCGCTAACCTTACCGCCCTCAAGATGCAGGTAGCTGGCGGCGCTGCTGCCGCTGTCACGTGACAGTATCTCCACCTCGGAAACAGAGGCGATGCTGGGCAGGGCTTCGCCGCGGAAGCCCAGCGTGCGGATATGTTCGAGGTCTTCCAATCCGGTAATCTTGCTGGTGGCGTGCCGCCTGATGGCGATCTCCACTTCTGCGGCCGAAAGCCCGCAGCCGTTGTCGGTCACACGAAGATAGCTTATGCCGCCGTTGTGCGCCTCGACGGATATCTCGTTGGCGCCGGCGTCTAATGAGTTCTCAATAAGTTCCTTAACCACCGATGACGGCCGCTCGATCACTTCACCGGCGGCTATTTTGGAGGTGACTTCAGGAGGAAGGATTTTGATGGGCACGGATTAATTGTACACCACTTTCCCGCCCACCACCGTCCGCACCACCTTAATATCTTTTATCTTATCGTGTTTTACCTTGAACGGGTCATCGCTCAACATCACCAGGTCGGCGCGCTTGCCGGGCTTGATGCTGCCTTTAATCCCTTCTTCAAACTGGGCGTAGGCGGCGGCCAGCGTGTACATGCGCAGCGCCTGTTCCACCGATATGGACTGTTGCGGCT
>JAPLHK010000055.1 GCA_026389715.1 Chloroflexota bacterium | reverse complement strand
TGTGGTAGCGGCCCACCAGGCTGGTTCCTGGCTGCAGATTTCTATTCTCGATTGGCATTGTGTACCTCCTCAGTATTTGATATCACATTCATCACTCTGAGTACTGAAGAAGTCAATAGCTTTGATCAGTAAATTTAAGGATAGCTAATGAAAGGAAGAATACCTCGCCCGACTAAAATCAAAATCCTGGAGGGCGAGAGGAATAAAAACCGAATAAATAAACATGAACCCAGACCACATCCTGGTCGTCCCACCTGCCCGGACCATCTCAGCTCGGCCGCCAAGGTCGAGTGGAAGCGCATCGTGCCCCAGCTTGAGGAGATGGGTCTGCTTTCCAAGATCGACCGCACCGAACTGGCCCTTTATTGCCAGGCTTATGCCAGGTGGAAAAAGGCCGAGGCTGTTATCAATGAGAAAGGCGAGCTCTACAAGACGCAGAGTGGCAACGTGATCACCTCGCCGATGCTTTGGGTAGCCAACAAGGCCATGGAGCAGTGCCACAAATTCCTGACCGAGTTCGGTATGACGCCGGCCAGTCGAGGGAGGATCAGCGTGGCCAGGCCAGGTGAAGACGACGGCTGGAATAAACTGCTCGATTTCTGCAAAGAAAAGACAAATGTGTAATGAGAAGCAATTTCAGCGAAGCACGCGCCTGCAGAGCTGTCGAATTTATCCAGAAGCTCAAGCATACCAAAGGACAGTGGGCGGGAGAGAACTTTATCTTGCAGGACTGGCAGCGGGAGAGAATCATCCGCCCGTTATTTGGCACCGTGAACCCGGACGGCGCCCGTCAATATAGAACCTGTTACGTAGAGCTGCCGCGCAAGAACGGCAAGACCACTATTGCCTCGGCCATCGCTCTCTACCTGCTTTACGCGGACAGCGAAGCCGGCTGCGAGATTTACAGTGCCGCCAATGACAGGCAGCAGGCAGCCCTTGTTTTCAACGAAGCGGCAGCCATGGTGCGGCAGGAACCTAACCTTTTCAACATCTCCAAGATCATCGATAGCCAGAAGCGCATCGTCTATCACAGATTCAACTCTTTCTACTGTGCCATATCGGCCGAGGCCTATACCAAGTGGGGCATCAATGCTCACGGTATTATTTACGATGAGCTGCATGCGGCGCCTGATAGAGATCTGTGGGACACATTGACGACCTCGACCGGATCACGTCGCCAGCCCTTAACACTGGTAATCACCACGGCCGGCTTCGACCGCAATTCAATCTGCTGGGAGCAGCACAATTACGCCTTAAAGGTTCAAAACGGAATTATCCAGGACCCGACCTTTCTGCCGGTGATCTTTTCTGCTCCCGAGGATGCAGACTGGAAGGACGAAAAAGTCTGGAAGTCGAGCAATCCGGCGTTGGGAACCTTCCGCAACATCGACGAGATGCGGACGCTCTGCAAGAAGGCGCAGGAGACCGCTGCGCTGGAGATGACCTTCAGAAGGCTGTACTTGAATCAGTGGGTGAACTCAGTTGAAAGGTGGCTACCCATGGATGCCTGGGACGCCTGCAATATCCAGGTCGATCTTAAGAGCCTGCAGGGCCGCACCTGCTATGCCGGACTTGACCTGTCCAGCACCACGGATTTGACTGCCCTGGCCCTGGTCTTTGCCGCCGATGATGGAACCTGCGACGTCTTAACCTATTTTTGGATTCCCGGAGATACGGCAATCCAAAAGGAAAGGAAAGACCGCGTTCCTTACCGCACCTGGGCCAAGAAGGGACTCATAATACTAACCGAAGGCAACGTCATCGACTATAAATACATTCAGCATACTCTTGAACAGTTGAGGGAGAAGTACGACATCGCGGAAATCGCCTTCGACCGCTGGGGCGCCACCAAGTTGAGTCAGGATTTAACTGATGCCGGCTTCTTAATGGTGCCCTTCGGCCAGGGGTTTGCCTCAATGAGCGCCCCGACCAAGGAACTGATGAACCTTGTCTTGAGCAAGAAGATCAGACATGGCGGCAATCCAGTTCTGAGATGGAACTGCGACAACCTGGTGGTCAGGACTGATCCTGCCGGCAACATCAAACCTGATAAGGAGAAATCGACCCAAAAGATCGACGGCATGGTCGCGCTCATCCAGGCCATCGACCGGGCCAGCCGGCACAGTAAGCTGGTCGGCACTTCTATTTATGAAGATAAGGGCATGGTTACCATTTAGGTGCTTTGAATGAAGAACCCGTTATTAACGTGGATTGAAAAGAGATTTAATTTAACCC
>JAPLHK010000061.1 GCA_026389715.1 Chloroflexota bacterium | reverse complement strand
GCGGTACCAGCCGCCGTCCGCCTTGAGGAAACTGGGGGAGCGCAGGTACTCCAGCGCGATGCCCAGGAAACCCTCCACCTGCCGTCCCCCGCTGGTATCCCCGGCCATCTCGGTGAAGGGCGACCCGATCACTGTGTCTCCCTCAAAATCGCGGTTAACGATGCCGAAGGCGTCCGCCTCGGGTATGTAAAAGCAGATGGCCTGGAAGCAACCGCAGGATGTGTGCGGGTAGCCGAAGGCGCTGTGCAGGAAGACCCTGTCGTAAGTGCCCATGGACTTCTCCAGAGCCAGCTTGTCGGCGCCCCGGTACTCTCCCCTCACCGGGTCGATGATATCGCCCTTGGGCACGGCCTGAATGGGACCCTCGGGGTCCATCTGGTAGGCAGCCTTTCCATCGAACCAGTTGATGGCGCCGCAGTTGGCGATGCGCTCAGGTGTAATACAGCAGATATGGGTGGGGGCGAAGCTCTGGCAGAGGGCGCAACTATAAAACTCCTCCACGTCGGCCTCGCGCAGACCGCGTATCTTCTCGTCGCGCGAACGGTAAACCTCCACGGCTTTAGGCAACAATTCCTCAATTTTAACCGAGTCGGTTATAAAGGTGACCTGTATCTTCTCAATGATATCTATCTCGGAGGTGTAAAGGAATATCAATATCTCGCCCAGCGATCTGAGGGATTTCAGCCCTTTGCCGAAGGATGCCTTATTCAGCCGCATCCAGACGTCCTGGCGCTGGTTCATATGGTAAAAGCCCTCTATATAGTTCAGGTAAAGGTGCAGCCGGCGCTCCAGGACGGGCTCGATATCCCGCTCCAGCCTTGCCCCGGCGACGTCCACAATCAGGGCGATGGGCTGGCTACTGCCCTCCGGGAGAACGTCAATGTCCGGCCCGATGACCTCCACCTTCTCGTGTATGACACCGTCAGGGGGTTTAATGGAGACCAGCTCAAATTTGGTGCGCACGTTGGGGCCACCGAACTCTACCCGCATGTCGGCCTTGCGGATGACCTCGCCTTCGTACTGTGGACCGATGTCTACCGGGAATATTCCGTCAGCCATAAATCTCCCGCCTTATCTCAATAATCAACTGCGCCATATGACCTAATATTATATCCGTATAAACGGATCATACCCTAATGCGTTCCCGCGTCAATGCACCACATCGTCGAGCGTAACCTTCGAGCGGTAGGTGCCAACCAGGGTGGGAAGGGACAGCACCGGCTTCTCCTGCCAGCCGCTCTCACCAAGATGCGCCTGCAATTCCTTCTTAAAGAAGATGGGTATATCCGAAGCCCTCCTGATAAACAGGTGGGAGTCAGCGGGCAACTTGCCAAAATACTGCCTGTGCAGGCCAATGTAATGGGTAAGCTTGGTGGCCCTGCCCTGCGGTGTATCGTTCCTGCGCATGCATAACTTAGCCAGCGCCACGATAACTGCGCCCTTATCGGCCAGCAAGTTGATCAGGTGCTCGGGTGACGGTTCTCCCGTATCCACAACTTGCTTAGAGCGGCCGTCCATAACGCTCCAATCGGTTTCGCCCGGCTTGCTGAGGTAGAGCCTTCCGTATTTAATGCAGCGCGGGCCGACGATGACCGGTATGCCCAGCCGGCTGCAGCCGGTGGCCAGGGCTAATTCCTCCTCGCCGCAGGCGCCCCAGGCCAGCCCGCAGGCGCCCACCCGGTTGAGTATATAGTCCGCCACAACCTCGTAATTAGCCCTCAGCGGCAGCGCAGCGAAGATGCTGGCGATCTTTATAGCGGCGCCGCTGATATGCGCGGAGGAGACGCCCGGACCCATATTTATCACGCCTCCGGCATCGAAGTCAGGCGGGTACCTCTCATAGATCGACTTACCCTCATTATCCGTCTTGAGCGCAGCGGCGATAGCCGAGTCACCGGCCAGCACTACGATGTATTTACGTTTAGCGAACTCCTCGGCTATATCGGCGATATCGCCGGGTGAACCCGGGTAGTTCGAACCTCCCACGATGGCAATGACCCCCGGGATGGTGCCCAGCACCAGCGGCGCTCCGACCTTCCTTATCTCGGTATCCATGACCGGTCCGCGGCCCACCCGCATCTTGCCCGCTTCATTCTGGCCAGAATTTTCCGGCGGCGGCGCCTTGCTGCGGGAGGCCGAGAGCTTGAGCGCAGCCTCCACAGCTACGGCGGCGGCTTTGCTAAGGTCGGGCAGCAGTATACTTTTATCCCTGAGCAGTTCAATCAAAATCTTCTCGGTGTTATCAGCCGATATGTCCTCCAGGCCGCATGCCGTACCGGCATCGGTGGCTATGAAAGCCGCCCCGGCCGCCCGGGTTTCGGACAATAAATCTGTCAACAGGTTACCCCCTCCGCTCATCACGACATCCGCTATGCCACTGCGCAGGACAAAGGGCAATGCCGAAAGCGGTCCGGCTATTTTAGACGTGGGGCAGTAGCGTACCAGGTCATGGGCAACCGGACCCATACCAACTACCTCAATCTTGCCCTCCAATCCACTATGCCTGAGGTAATCCACCAGGCAGACGGCGGAGACCGTGTCATCACCTACCAGCAGGATAACCGGCTTCTTCGTATCCACCGCTGCTAATCCGACATCAACCAGCGCGGTATCTGACCTGGAAGAGGGGAAAGCGAAGCCGGTGATGGCCGCCAGGTCAGCGGCTTCCATCACAGTGTGGGTCAGCATCGAGGCATGCATGGCCTTGGATTCCAGATCTGAAACCGCCGCTTCAAAACCGGTATTAGCGGAGGCCAGCAGCAAGGCAAGCTGATCCTCGATGTAACATAATATCCTTTCCAGGTCGCCCAGCGACACAGGCTTTATCCCCAGCACCGTCCTGATATGCGGCGCCTCTATACCGATCTTATCACCCAAATCTACAGGCAACTCCCGGCCTTTAACCTCCACCAGGTAATCGATGAGCCTGCGCGCCTGTGCCAGTGTTTTCGCCAGGCCTTCGCAGCAAGTCCGTAGCGTAAGCCGCGCTTGCATAGCCGATGAATCCACCCCACAGGAACCCTGACGGCCTTCTGAGAGATCGCATTCCCCGTACGTGCAGAGGCTACATTTGTCCGTAACCGGAACGTAAAACGGTTTCCAGGTCTGCAGGAGCCGACGGTCCCAGTTCCTCAGTTCCAGGACGCCGGGCAGCGGCGTATGCCCGACCGGTTCCCAGCTATCGCCGGCGCGAATAAAATCATTTGCCTCTCTCGTCTGCCTCTCGTTCCTTGCCACAGCGGCCTCCTATAATTTGCCTTCGATGGCTTCCTTGAGCAACCTGCAATTATCCGGATGGCGCAGCACCAGTATATCGGCGCCAGCCAGCAGCAGGCTTATGGCCGTGATGCTTTCCCAGAGCATGCCCTGTTCAGCATCGGCCCTGGCCTGGTTGGTCTTCCAGCACTCACGGCCGAGGTCGGCGATGATAGGCATCTGCATGGCCATGTCGCCGTAGACCACCCCGACCTGGCGGCTGCGCTCCATGATAGTGAAGCTGTATTCCATACCGTAACCCAGCGCCGAGCTGAGCGGGTCGATGACTATCCTCTCGGGAGGTAGCTGTTTGAGCAGCTTGACGTTGAGCTCCTTCTCAAGATTTATATCTATGGGCGTTTGGGCAATTATGCAATGCCCGTTCTCCGCTACCGCACGGGCTATGGCTTCGTAATTCTCCTTGACCGCCGGGCCTATCAGCAGGTTCTCTCCTTTGCATGCTTCAGCCACCGCGGTCAAAACCTCGATATCTTTCTTATCGTCACCGCAACCATAAACCACCAGGGGCACATCCAATCCCCCTGTAACCTCTTTCACCAGTGCAGCGGCTTCTGCTGCAGGCTTGTTGGCCCCCTGGGGATCGGTGCCTTCCAGGTGCAGGCAGACCAGGTCGGCTCCCATCTCCATGCACCTTTTCGCCCATTTTAACGGGTCGTGCACAACATCCTTGTACGGTCCTGCCACATGCCCGGCCCAGCCGGCAGCGCCGTTGTCGTCCACCTCGAGCGCAACCACGCACCTGTTGGCAGCGGCGCCCTCAAAATAGTGCAGCGGCAGGATATTCTGTCCCCCGACCCTGACCGCTTTCCGCCCGCTGCCGATGGTGACCTCTTTCACCCTGCCTGTATAGGTTTCCAGGGGCGCCTTGTATTGCATAAACCTACCTCAATTAAGATTCCAGCCAGGCGTGGGAATAGAGCGCATCACCCATCAGTACCCTGGCCGTCTTAACATAATCTCTGGCTTTTTCCGGCAACCCGGACGTGTCAACCTGCGCGCCTTCCATCACCCCGTGTATAAGTTCCCGGATATCCTTAATTCCCCCTCTGTTGAGCTCTACCAGTTCGGGATCGAGGACATCCGCGATAGCCGAATACAGGCCGTACTTTTCCAGCATCACCATATAGGTCCGGTTAAGTATGCCTCGCAGGTGAGCCGGCGTACCGTTTGAAATGTTGGAGAGGCCGACCACCGACCTGACTCCCGGCAGCAGGTCCGCCAATATCCTGACAAATTCCAGCGCCTCGCGCACCTGCTTCTGGTCGGCGCTGACCGGCAGAATAATCGGGTCAACAAATATGTCCTCATTACTGATACCAAGGCCGCTGGCATAGGCAACGGTTTCCATAATACTTTCTACACGGGCATCGACGTCGGGCGGGCAACCCAGGTCGGTGATAACCGAGATAATGGCCTGCGTATTGGTATTGACCAGCCAGGAGCCGACCGCTTCGGGGTCCCTGCGGGCAGGGCCCAGGTTCAGGTCGAGGTAATCAGCACCGGCTTGAGCCTGTGCCGTGGCCAGCGCCTGGATGGCGGCGGCGTCCCTGTTCCTGACAGCCTCACTGACCACCCTGGAGATAATGTGGATGTTCTCGCCAATTAAAATCATGTCGTGTGGAAAGACGGTTAAATCAGGGGAATTCTATCATCGATTGCCGCGCAGGGGCAAGGAAAAAAATCCCGGCCGGCAAGCCCAAAAATAGCGTATAATTGGCCATGGTTGCCAGGGACAACATCATCATCTATTGCGATGGAGCCTGCTCGGGCAACCAGTACCGCACCAACGCCGGCGGATGGGGCGCTATACTCAAACACGGAGACCTGTTGAAGGAGATCCACGGAGGGGAGCTTAACACTACCAACCAGCGCATGGAGCTTACCGCCTGCATTAAGTCCCTGGAACAACTCAAGTCAGGCAAATACTATGTCGCAGTCTATACCGACAGCGCCTACCTGGTGAACTGTATACATAATAAATGGTATACCGCCTGGCAGAAGAACGGCTGGAAGAACGCGGCGAAAAAGCCTGTTGAGAACCGCGACCTGTGGGAGAGGCTGCTCAAGCTCTTATCGTTGTACACAGTGGTTTTTATCAAGGTGGTGGGACATTCCGGGAATAAGTTGAACGAGCGGGCCGACGAACTGGCCCGGCAGGGCATCGCGAAGGTAAAAAAAGCCGGCTGAACTGATGCATTTCCCTCCCAAATATGCTATACTGTTTCTTGAAATTGCAAGTACTTGTATGCGCTGATTAAGCAAACACAATATATTGTGATGCTTGTCTTTGATTACTCGCTTAAGGGCGGGCATAGGACGGGCGTAATCCAGCGGAAGTAATATAGCATGACCCCTGAACAGATCAACCATCCCAACAATGGCGATTACAACGCAGAAAATATCCGTGTGCTCGACGGGTTGGAAGCGGTGCGCATGCGTCCCGGCATGTACATCGGCGATACCGGCAAGGACGGCCTGCACCACCTGGTGTACGAGATCGTTTACAACAGCATTGACGAGGCTATGGCCGGCTGCTGCGACCTGATACAGGTCATAGTACATGCCGACAATTCCCTCACCGTTATCGACAACGGCCGCGGCATACCGGTAGATATACACCCCGAAAAGGGCGTCTCGGCCCTTGAGGTTGTGATGACCACCCTGCACGCCGGCGGCAAGTTCGGCGACGGCGCATACAGTGTTTCCTCAGGTTTGCACGGCGTGGGCGCTTCGGTCGTCAGCGCGCTGTCAGCCTGGATGCGGGCCGAAGTCAGGCGCAATGGCAAAATCTGGCGGCAGGATTACAAGGTCGGCATACGTCAGGACGATGTGAAAGCGGTAGGTAAGACCGACCAGACGGGCACCACGATCACTTTTATGGCCGACCCGGATATCTTCGGAGAGATCAGCTACGATTTTAACTTGCTCACAGAGCGCCTGCGGGAATTGGCCTTCCTCAACAAGGGCGTGGAGATAAGCCTCAAGGACGAGCGGAATGACCGCGAGGCCACCTATTTCTTCGAGGGCGGGATAGCCAGCCTGGTGCGACGCATCAACAAGAATCGCCAGGTGCTGGACAAATCCATCTATATCAGCGGCAGGGTAAACAGCACCGCCGTCGAGATCGCCATACAGTACAATGATGGCTATTCGGAGAACGTTACGGCCTTTGCCAACTGCGTCAACACCAAGGAAGGCGGCACACACATGACCGGGTTCCGCGCTGCGCTGACCCGCGTGCTGAACGACTACGCCCGCAAGAACAAGTACCTCAAGGATAATGACCCTAACCTATCAGGTGAAGATATCCGCGACGGCTTGACCGCCGTAATCAGCGTCAAGGTGGGGTCTCCCCAATTTGAAGGCCAGACCAAGGCCAAGCTGGGGAACCCGGAAGTGAAAGGACAGGTAGAGTCGGTGGCCAGCGACGGGCTGAACGAGTACCTGGAAAAGCACCCAGACGAGGGCAAATCGATAATCGACAAGTGCCTACTGGCAGCCAAGGCCCGTGAGGCAGCGCGCAAGGCGCGCGACCTCATCCTCAAAAAGACGGGGCTTGAGTTCGGCACGCTGCCAGGCAAGCTTGCCGACTGCGCCAGCAACAACCCGAAGGACTGCGAACTTTACATAGTGGAAGGCGATTCCGCGGGCGGTTCAGCCAAGCAGGGGCGCGACCGCAATTTCCAGGCCATCCTGCCCCTCAAAGGTAAAATACTCAACGTGGAGAAAGCGGCCAAGGACAAGATATTTGACCACGACGAGATCAGGGCGCTGATCACTGCACTGGGCACCGGCATCAGCGAGGCCTACGACTATTCCAAGCTGCGCTACCACCAGATAATCATCATGACTGATGCTGACGTGGATGGCGCGCATATCCGCACCCTTCTGCTGACATTCTTTTACCGGAACATGGCCGACCTGATACAAAACGGCCACCTCTTCATCGCCCAACCTCCTCTCTACAGGTTGTCAGCCGGTAAACAACAGCACTGGGTCTATTCCGACGCTGAGAAAGATGCCAAGATGGCCGGTATGAAGAACAGCAAGGTGGAAATCCAGCGCTATAAAGGTCTCGGTGAGATGAGTCCCGCACAACTCTGGGATACTACCATGAATCCCGCTACCCGTACACTTTTAAAAGTGCAGGTCGACGACGCTATGAAAGCCGATGAGATATTCCATATATTGATGGGCAGCGATGTCCCGCCGCGCAAATCCTTTATCCAGGCACATGCCCGCAGCGTCAAGAACCTGGATATTTAGCGGCGCTCCGCACCAGAAAACTTTCCCGATATCAGGCTATATACAATTTGTGCCGGTTAATATATTCGCAGACAGCGTCGGGCACCAGGTAGCGCACCGATTGCCCGCCCGCAACTCTCTGCCTGATACCGGTTGAACTAACCCCTAAATAAGGTTCATCAAGAACCATTATCCTCTCAGCAATGCCGGGCATAGATTTTTCCAACTTCGCTATATCAGGAGCCTGGAAGCCCGGACGGGGAAAGGCCACAACCGTGGCCATCCTGGAGATACGGCATGGGGCCTTCCAGGCCGTCAGTTCGGCCACGCTATCCCAGCCTAAAAGCAGGAACAGTTGCGTATCGTAGCCAAGCTCCCCCAACAGTCCTTCAAGCGTATCGACCGTATAGGTTGGGCCGGGACGTTCTACCTCGATAAGCGAAAGGCTGAAGGCCGGGTTTGACGATATGGCCAGCTTGACCATCGCCACCCTGTGCTCCGCCCCGCTAACCATATGTTCCGATTTCATCCAGGGGTTACCCGCCGGTATGAAGATTACCCGGTCGAGCGCAAGACGGGTCCTGGCTTCCTCGGCGACGATAAGGTGCGCGACATGGATGGGGTCGAAGGTGCCGCCCATAATCCCGACTTTCATATCAATCGCGCAGGTCCACCGGCCTCGGCCTGAAAACCATCTCCGGACCCATCTCCACAATCGATCTTTTTTTATGTTCACTTACAATTTTATGTACAGCCGGGATCAGTTCAGAAACGCCCGTATTCAGCGCCGCGGAAATCGCATAAACCGGTAAACCCGTCTCTTCCAACTTCTCTTTAATAGCAGCAAGCTCTACGGCTTCTTCAATCAGATCTGTCTTATTAATTGCGATTATGCTGCTTTTCTCCGCCAGTTTCAGGTCGAATGCCTTTATTTCTTCCTTCAAACGGACAAATTCCTCTGCTATGCCGGATGAACCTGCATCCAGCAGGTAAACCAGCACTGCCGCTCTTTCCGCATGGATCAGGAAGCTGTTGCCAAAACCCTTTCCCTGTCCCGACCCTTTAACTATAGCTGGCAGCTCTGCCCAGATGTATTTTTGTACGCCGTCATCCACAACACCAAGAACAGGATACTTTGTTGTAAAAGGATAATCCGCAACCTGCGGACGGGCTGCGGACACGGCTGATAACAGTGTAGACTTGCCGCTGTTGGGATATCCCACGATGCAAACATCTGTTATCAATTTCATCCTTAATGTTATGTCAAACTGCTCACCTTCCTCACCCGGTTGGAAGATCTCCGGAGCTTTACGGGTTGCAGTAGCATAATGCACGTTGCCCTTACCGCCCTTTCCTCCTTTCGCCACCTGCAATTTTTTCCCCTTGCCCTGCAGGTCTGCCACCAGTTGTTCCTCCCCGTCCTTCTTTACATAAGCCGCGGTCCCTAGCGGCACTTTTATCAAAAGGTCCACCCCGTTAATGCCATGTTTCTTGTTAGTCCCACCTCTTTCCCCATTGCCGGCTTTGAAGATAAGCCTGTGTTTATATGCTGCAAGGTCCTGCATATCTGCGTCGGCGACCAGGTATATATCACCTCCCTTGCCTCCATCACCCCCATCCGGTCCTCCGAAAGGCAAGAACTTCTCACGCCTGAAACTGGCAAGCCCGTTGCCTCCGTTGCCGGCTCTGACCTTTATTTCTACATTATCAACAAACATACTCTATTTAATAATCTATAGTCTATATATCTTGAATAATATTATCATCGTACTAATTATAAGCTGGTTGATGTTGTGGATGATAGTTGCGGCGAGTACGATACCTGATTTTATACGTATTGGAGGATGTTTAAAGAGGGGAAGGAGTTATCAACAATGAGAGGGGATTTTTGCACAAATTTTCAGCAACGCTTAATTTGATCCGCGAGATTTTAGAAGAGACCGGATATCTTCGATGGATTTGCTGAGCTGAGAGTCAGTGGAGATAGCCGCCGTGATTTTTTCGCAACCGTGGATGACCGTTGAATGGTCCCTGTTACCGAGTATTTTGCCTATCTCTGACAGGTTTGTATGATTTTGCTGACGCAGGAGGTACATAACAACATGGCGCGCCCGTGAAGTCTCCCGGTCCCTCTTCTTACCCGTTATGTCAGCAGGTGACAGGGAATAGTAGTCAGCCACCGCGTTGATGATTTGATTGGCAGGGAAATAGCCGCTGTTCTGTTTGGACATGGAAATCATATCGTTAAGCAACTTTCGGGCAGTGCTGAGGTCCATAGGTGAACTGTCCAACCGCGCATAGGAGGCCAGCCGTATGAGCGCGCCCTCAAGTTCCCTGACATTGCTGTGAAAACCGGTTGCCAGGAAGTTGAGGATGGATGAGTCGAAGCTGGCTTTCAACAGCCGCGATTTCGACTCGAGAATAGCCAGCCT
>JAPLHK010000001.1 GCA_026389715.1 Chloroflexota bacterium | reverse complement strand
GCGTAGCGAGGGCGTGATAGGTCATATCGCCCTGGTGAAGATTGCCTTAGAGCCGCAGGGCATGGTGCTGGTCGAGGGTGAGCTCTGGAAGGCTGTATTGGATGAGGGCAGCGCGCCCGCAGGTGAAGAAGTGGTAATACAGAAAATAGATAACCTGAAATTATTCGTAACAAGAAAAAAATGAGGAGGTAAACATGGGGTCAATCGTACCTATTATTATACTTGCCATATTCGTGTTTATTCTGCTGGCGGCATCCGTCAGCGTGGTTAACGAGTATGAGAGGGGCGTAGTCTTCCGGCTGGGCAGATATGTCGGCGTAAGGGGGCCGGGGCTTATCCTGCTCATACCCTTTATCGAGCGCATGGTTAAAGTCGAGCTGCGCGTGGTAACCATGGATGTTCCGCAGCAGGAATGCATCACCATGGACACCGTGACTGTCAAAGTGGACGCTGTAGTGTATTTCCGCGTGATCAAGCCGGAATCTGCGATTCTCAACGTTGAACAGTATATCAGGGCCACGTCGCTGCTCTGCCAGACCACGCTGCGCAACGTGGTGGGACAATCGGAACTTGAGGACCTGCTGGCGCACCGGGATAAGATCAACGAGAAGCTGCAGGCCATCATCGATGAGAGCACCGAACCGTGGGGCATCAAGGTAAGCCTGGTGGAGGTGCGCGACGTACAGTTGCCCGACAATATGCAGAAAATCATGGCTGCGCAGGCGGAGGCTGAGAGGGGCAGGCGGGCCAAGATCATCGCCGCCGAGGGCGAGGCGCAGGCGGCTGAGAAGCTGGCCGAGGCCGCCAAGATCATCTCCAGTCAGCCGGCAGCCATGCAGTTACGCTACCTGCAGACGCTGGTGGCCATATCGTCGGAACGTACCAATACGGTGGTTTTCCCACTGCCCATCGACCTGATAGGGCCCCTGATGAATAAACCGGGGTCGGATCAGAAGAAACTGACATAAAGCGTATTCAATAACGGTAAATAAATGGCGGGGCTTCAAGCCCCGCCATTTCTATTTCTGATAGTAACGTCACCGGCTACTATCTCTTTAATCGACCTGTCGCTGAGTCGCACCACCAGGTTGCCCTGCCGGTTGACCCCTTCCGCCCTGCCGTCGATCCTGCTGCCGTGGAAATCCGCGCTGACCATCTGCCCAATGGTGACCATATGCTTTGACCATTCATCGATTATGCGGTCCGGTTCGCCGGTACGGGTGTAGATAGCTTCAAGTTCCGTATAAAGGCCCAGCGCCACTTCAGCGATGGACAACTCGCGGCCCAGTTGCGCGGAGAGCGAGGTGGCTATGTCCGCTATTTCGGGATAGCTGCCGGTATCGAAATTGACGTTTATGCCTATGCCGACGATGGAATACCTCAGCTCGCCCGCCGTCAGGCTGTGTTCAATGAGTATGCCGCAGACCTTTTTCCCCTTGATCAGCACATCGTTGGGCCATTTTATGCCGGCTTTAATGCCCAGCTTCCCCAGTGTGCGGTATACGGCCAACGAGCAGATGGCCGGAAGCAGGTACACAGAGGCCATGGACGGACGCAGGATGATGGAGGTGGCCAGTCCCCCCGCGGGTGAAAGCCACGATCTGCCCATCCTGCCGCGTCCGGATCGCTGCTGACCCGCAATCACCGCCGTGCCCTCAGCGGCGCCCTGCTCAGCCAGTTCCTTAGCCACATCCTGTGTTGAGGCGGCCGTTTCCAGGTATTTTAATTCCCGCCCCATGAAACGGGTCTTGAGCTTGTCCTGCAAATACGCTTTAATATCAGGTGTGCCGGCCATAACGGTAATAATATAACAGAGGGGCCGAACTGTGTATAATTTCTTTAGCCAACCGGATAATAGCCTGAATTAGCGGAGTTGCAGATTATGCTTAACGCAGATTTAGAAGCCATGGCTGAACAGGTAGCGGAGCTTATCCTGGAGTCCAAACGCATAGTCGTTTTCACCGGCGCCGGTATCAGCACTGAGTCGGGCATACCGGATTTCCGCGGCAAGGACGGCATCTGGACCAAGATGGATCCCGAGGATTTCACCATCCAGCGTTTCATCGCCCGCCCGGAGGTCAGGAAGATGCAATGGAAGATGCTGGCCGAGGGAGGGCTGGTCAAGGACGTCAAGCCCAATGCTGCCCATTACGCCATCGCCGAGCTGGAAAAGCTGGGCAGGCTCGATTGCATAGTCACGCAGAATATCGATAACCTGCACCAGTTGGCGGGCAATTCCCCCGGGATAATCTTTGAACTGCATGGCAATATGCAGTTTGTGCGCTGCCTGAGTTGCCACCGGCGCTGGCCGATGGCCGAGATTCTGGCCAGGCTGGCTATGGAGGAACTGCCGGTGTGCGAGCACTGCCGGGGCATACTCAAGCCGGATGCCGTGTTTTTCGGTGAATCACTTCCGCA
This sequence comes from Chloroflexota bacterium, assembly GCA_026389715.1. Classification (GTDB taxonomy): domain Bacteria; phylum Chloroflexota; class Dehalococcoidia; order GIF9; family UBA5629; genus CAIMUM01. The sequence goes on along the minus strand of JAPLHK010000001.1, from coordinate 1,522 downwards.
GGCGGTGCTCAGCGAAGCCGCCAGGCGGGCCGCGCAAAGCGACCTGTGCATCGTCATCGGGTCAACCCTGGTCGTATACCCGGCTGCTCAAATACCCATTTATGCCTGCGACGCGGGCGCTAAGCTCGTGATCATCAATATCGGCGCTACCCCCATGGATTCGAAGGCAACTGTGCGCATCGACGGCAAGGCGGGCGAAACCATGGCCGCTGTGATAAATTATGTGAAGAAGAAAATGAGTAAGGGGTCATATTGACAAGCTGTGACTACAATGTTAGATTGTGATAAACATAAAGTATATGGAGGTGTCAATTTGAAGAAGGCTGCTTTAGCCATACTCTTAGGTATGGCCATGATTGCGGGTTGCGCGCGGCCGGCAGTGAATACCAAATTGGCCCCGTTGGCTTATATCGATTCGGTTTCAGCAGCACAGGTGTTTGTCGGCGAAAAAGTGGCGTTTGCCGGGCATGCCGTATCGTCGACCGGACAGATTGTTGCCTACACCTGGCGCTCCAGCGTTAACGGTAACCTCAGCCAGCTCGCCTCATTTGAGACGGACAAGCTGACCGCGGGAACGCATACCATCTGGTTCAGGGCGCAGGATAACTACGGCAACTGGTCCGACGAGGTGGGCACCAATGTCAGCGTCCTTATCCCCGGCGGCCCCGAGAAGATGTCCATCAGGGTCTTCACGGCGACCCCCCCGAATATCACGGAAGGTGACTGGACCAATCTTAGCTGGGACGTTTCCGGTTACGGCAGCGTTAGGATCGACCCGGATATAGGAGACGTTTCCATGAGCGGCAGCCGGACGGTACAGCCGCTGCAAGATACCGTTTACACCATCTTTGGCAGTAATGCCGAAGGCGTGGTGACCGCCAGCACCAAGGTAACCGTCACACCGCTGCATCTTTACACGCTGGTTTTGTATTCCATAGCCGCCGAGGACGGCACGGTGCGAAGAGATAAGGTGGTGCTGGATCAAGTTACGGTCGGTGAAAACGAGATGCAGGTGCAGATGCAGGGCTTCCTCAGCTTCGACCTTTCCGCTATCCCGCAGGGGGCGATCATTAAAACCGTTGACCTTGACCTTACTAATACTGTTGTCGTAAATTCACCCTTCCCCTGGCAGGGAGCACTTGATATCTATAATCAACAATACGGCAGCTCACTGAGACCGAACGACTATATGGTAATCGTACCGGCAGGGTATTTGTACAGGTGGAGTTACAATGTAGTGTCGACCATGGTGCCGGATAAACCCTTTACCTCGCCGGACTTCGTTATTGCCGTTCAGAAACGCGTTGACGCGGGCGATAACCGCTTCCAGGTGCGGATGCAGTTCGAAAAATACTATTATTACAGCCGCCAGGATTACACAGTTAACGGATATCAATCCTACACTTATCAAACGTCAGCCAACTATTTGGATGTGGGTTCCGGCAATCCCAAGCTGACGGTGGGATATATTCTTCCCGAGTAGGCAGGGCGGCTACATTTTACCCGCATAAACTTTACGGGC
>JAPLHK010000044.1 GCA_026389715.1 Chloroflexota bacterium | reverse complement strand
ACTATCCCTCCCATGTCTCCGCGCATCAGTGTGATGTCGCCGGTCTCAATTGCGACGTCCGTGCCGGTGCCTATGGCAATACCGATATCTGCCTGGGCCAGCGCCGGGGCGTCATTTATCCCGTCGCCGACCATGGCCACCACATGCCCTTTGTCCTGGAGCGATCTCACTTCGCGCGCCTTATTGTCCGGCAGGACCCCGGCAATCACATTGGCTATTCCCGCCTGTCGCGCGATGTAGTCGGCCGATCTCCGGTTATCGCCGGTTACCATCACCACGTCTATGTGCATGGACCTCAGGGAATTTACCGATTCCATCGCGTCGGGTTTCAGTGTATCGGCTACGGCAAAGAGCGCTGCGATCCTCTTATCAATGCTGAGAAAAAGCACCGTTTTCCCCACATCCCGGAACCCTGCAACCTCTCCTTGAACATCAGCGGTGTTTATGCCGTTATCCCGCATCAGTACATCGTTGCCCAGCAACACGCCGTGGCCGTCCGCCGTAGCGCTGATGCCGGAGCCCGGGAGGGCGTTGAAATCGCCGGCCTTAACTAATTTAGAGTTCCTCTCCCCGGCCAACCTGGTGATAGCCCTGGCCAGCGGGTGCTCGGAGTTCTGTTCTAATGAGGCGGCTAAGCTCAGCGCCTGATCTTCAGAGAATGGCGGGACCGTGAATATATCTGTAACCATGGGCTGGCCAACGGTGAGGGTGCCGGTTTTATCCAGCAGTATGGTGTCGACTTTCTGTGCCCTCTCCAGCGCTTCCCCGTTCTTGATCAGCACCCCGTACTCCGCGCCCTTGCCGGTGCCGACTATGATGGCAGTAGGCGTGGCCAGGCCCAGCGCACACGGGCAGGCAATGATCAGGACGGCTACGAAATTGAGCAGAGCGTAGGTGAAAGTGGGCTGGGGCCCTATCAGCAGCCAGATAACGAAGGTTACCATGGCAATGCAGATCACTATGGGAACAAAATAGCTGGCTATGATATCGGCCAGACGCTGTATGGGCGCCTTGCTTCCCTGGGCTTCGCCGACAAGCCTGATAATCTGGGAGAGGACGGTATCCTTGCCGACCCGTGTGGCACGGAACTGGAAACTCCCGGTTTTGTTTATGGTCGCGCCGGTAACCGTATCGCCGGCCTTTTTCTCAACGGGCATGCTTTCACCGGTGATCATGGATTCATCGATCGTCGAATAACCCTCGGTCAGCGTGCCGTCCACCGGCACTTTGTCGCCGGGCCGTACCAGCAATATATCGCCTGTCAGGACTTCCTCGATGGCGATATCTTTTACCGCGCCGTCACGCACCACGGTAGCCATTTTGGGACGCAGGCCGATCAGTTTCTTGATGGCCTCGGAAGTCTGTCCCTTGGCCCGCGACTCAAGGAAACGCCCCATTAAGATGAGCGCAATGATCATGGAGGATGTATCGAAATACAGCCCGTGCCCGATGCCGGCCTGCATGAAGAACTGCGGAAATAGAACCACCGTTACGCTGTACAGGTAGGCCGCCGAGGTACCAACCGCGATGAGCGTGTTCATATCGGTTGTCTTATGCTTCAGGGCGCCCCAGGCACCTTTATAAAAACGCAGGCCGGCCCAGAACTGCACGGGTGTGGCCAACGCCCAGAGGAGATACGGTTTGAGGGTAAAGTCAAAGGCGGTGATCATGCCGAGGGCCATAATCACGGCGGCCACGCACAGGGAAAAAATGAACTTGTATTTCAGGTCGTTGATCTCGCGCTGCGCAGAGGTCGATATCCCGTCGATTTCAGAGCTTTCTTTCCCGAGTGTGTACCCGGCGTCGGCCACGGCCCGGTAGAGCTCGCCGGGGTCCGTATCATCCGTGTATTCAACCGTAGCTTTTTCCGAGGCGAGGTTGACGTTGATCGAGACGACGCCCCTCACACCCTGCAGCGCTTTTTCCACCCTTGAAACACACGAGGCGCAGGTCATGCCACCGACGGGGAAGATGGATTTTCTTAACCTGGCCTGGTAGCCCAGCCGGTCGATAGTCCTGGTCAGGTCTGAGAGCGCTACCTGCTCCGGATCGTATTCTATAGCAACTTTCTCACCGGCAAATGAGACATCTGCCTTAGTGACACCACCGGTATCTGAAAGCGCCTTCTGAATGGTATTGGCGCATGTCGTGCAGGTCATTCCTCCTACACATATATTGGCGCTCTCAGTTTTGTGATCCGCGGGCATCAGACCTCCAGGTGCTGTTCCCAGACACCGTGCAGGGTACAATACGCAAAGGAAAAGAGGTGCTTGAAATCGGACGAATCGATCTCGAAGGCATAGACGGGTTTCCCCTTCTCGGGCTTGAAGACCTCTCTGCCCAGATCCACTACATGGCCATCCTTCTTCACGCCGAAGGCCTGTATCCAGACGATATAGTGTTCCAGCGTGTTGGGATGGGGGACTTCCCTGCCGACCACTATCTCGACCAGGTCCTTGCCCATTTTTCCCTGTCCTTTGATCATTTCAATGGAAGGTATGTGCTTTTCCTTGCCTTCCGAAGAACTGCCCTTAACGATATCGCTGAAGTGCATGACCTTGCCGGGTTTCTCTTTCTTCATAACCCGCTCGGCGACAAGCCTTGAATCCAGGCCGCCGATGCCGCCGCAGTCCGGGGTGTAACAGGTCACGTCATTGAAAGCGCATTTCATCTTACAACTGGGGCAGGGATCGGGCGGCTGGGGCAACTCAATAACGAAACTGCATTTATCGCACATCCAATAAGTCATGGTATTTTCCTCCGGTTTATTTGTAGCCGCGCTCCCTGTGCTTCTGCGCAATAGAATCGGCCAGTTTATCAAGGGCCTTGAAGTCTTCTTCACGGGGGTTGCCCTTGATATAGACAGGGTCGATCAGTTCCAATTTAAGATTGGTCAGCATACCTGTAATCTGCTCGATGGCACGGCTTCCCCAGCCGAATGATCCTATGATGGTGGCGAACTTGAGGTTGGGGCGCAGCGCGTTTACCAGGAAGGCGGCGTTGGCCGCCAGCGGATGGGCGCCGCTCAGTACCGTGCAGGTAGCGAGCACAAGTGTGGCAGAATCAACCAAAGCGATGGCGATCTTGCCGGGGTCGGCGACGGTGAGGTAGAACTGTTTAACATCAACGCCGCGTTCCATAAGCGCCTCGACCAGGTAATTGACCATATCTTTGGTGCTGCCGTGCATGGAAACGTAAGGCAGAAGTACTACATTTCTGGGTTCGTCGTACACCCAGCTTTTATAGGCGTCCAATATGAATTTTGGTTTAGCATAGAGGGGTCCGTGGCTGGGTGCGATTATCTCAATGTTGTAATCCTTTAGCTTCTCAAGATTTTTCTGGATATTTACGCGGAAGGGCATCATGATCTCACCGAAATACCTTTTAGCGGATTCATAAACCTGCCCCTCATCCTGGACGTATAGAGCTGATTGCGCCAGGTGGGAACCAAAGAAATCACAGGAAAAAAGAATTTTATCTTCCCGCAGGTATGTAAGCATAGTTTCCGGCCAGTGTACCCAGGGCGCATGAACGAACTCAAAGGTGCGGTTTCCCAGGGAGAGGGTTTCTTTATCGTTGACCGTAATAAAGACGCTCTCATCCAGATGCAGGAGGTCAATCAGCATACCTTTGCATTTGGGCGTGCAGACAACTTTAGCTTCCGGATACAGGTCGAGGATCACCGGTATGCTGCCGGCGTGGTCCTGCTCGGCATGGTTGCAGATAATATAGTCAAGCTGTTCGACCTTAAGCCGGTCGAGATTATCGATAAGAATATAATCCAATGCAGGATCAACGGTATCTATCAGGGCGGTCTTTTCGCTGCCGCGTACCAGGTAAGAGTTGTAGCTTGTGCCATCAGGTAACGGTATCAATGCGTCAAACAGGCGCCGGTCCCAGTCAATAGCGCCTACGGCATCGATGCCCGGTTTTATATCGAGCTTGTT
>JAPLHK010000083.1 GCA_026389715.1 Chloroflexota bacterium | reverse complement strand
ATTACACAACAGCGGTGAGAGAGGCCTGCGAATTGCTGGCGATCGATACGGTGATTGTATAAGCGGCGGTGAATTTGACCGATAATATATATGTATAGGCGATAATATTAAACCGGGTTGAACAAATTTAAATAAAGGAGTAGAGGTTTAAATGGAAGAGAAGAAGCTATCAGTAGGCGTCAAAGTCGGTTATGGTGTAGCCGACTTCGGAGGCAACCTGTTCTTCACGGCAACGGCCTTTGTACTGCTTAACTACCTTACCGACACTGTGGGGTTGGCCGCGGCGCTGGCGGGCACTGCCCTCATGGTGGGACGTATCTGGGACGCCTTTTACGATCCCATCATCGGCTATATATCGGACCGGACTAAAACTAAGATGGGCAGGCGCAGGCCGTTCATGCTGGGTGGCGCAATACCCCTCTTCATAGCCATGATCATCATGTTTACCAACCCCTCGCTGGTCATCGGCGCCGGCATCAGCCAGCCTGTGCTTTTCATTTACACAATGGTCGTCTATATCATCCTCTGCACCGCGTATTCCACGGTCAACATCCCCTATTCTTCGCTGGGCCCAGAGTTGACACCTGACTACAATGAACGGACATCGCTCAACGGTTACCGCTTCGCTTTTGCCGGCATCGGCACCCTGCTCGGCGCCGGCCTGGCATTACCGATCGTGGCCATGGCGCCGAATAAAGATCTGGGTTTTGTGCTGATGGGTATCGTCTTCGGCGCAGTACTGCTGGTTTCAACCCTGGTCACCGTCTTTTCAGTCAGGGAATCGGCGGCAGTCAGGCCGGCTCAATCAATGGGGTTCTGGAAAACATACAGTGAGGTCTTTAAGAACAAGCCTTACCTGCTGATACTCTTTACCTATATACTGCATATACTGGGCATTACCATTGCCAGCGGCATAGTGATCTACTACTTCAAATATATACTGGGCGCTGAAGACATGACCACCTACGCCATGCTGATATTGATCGGCGTTGCCATACTCTTCATCCCCGTCAGCGTTGCCATGAGCAAAAAGACCGGCAAGAAACTGGTTTACGGCGTAGGCTTTTTAATCATGGCAGTAGGCCTAATGGTGCTGTTTTCAATAGGGCACACCATGGGCGTTGCCTTCAACCTGATCATGATGGCTATCATGGGCATCGGCATGGGCTTCCTGTATGCCATGCCTTATGCCATTGTGGCCGATTCAATAGAATATGACTACCTGAGGACGGGGGAGCGGCGGGAAGGCGCCTTCTTCGGCATCTGGACCTGGGGACTCAAGATCGGGCAGGCGCTGGCAGCCTTTATCATGGGTGTGACACTGAGTGCTATGGGATATGTAGCAAATCTCATTCCGCAGGCAGCCAGTGCGCAGCTCGGCATCCGGCTTTTCCTGGGACCGATTGCTGCTTTCTTCTTCCTCATGGCGGCCGTGGTACTGTATTTCTACCCGATCACTGAAAAACGCTATAAAGAGATACAGGCAGAGATCGCGGTCATGGAGGCTAAAAAGCAACCGGCAAAGTAGCGTCCGGTCTGCACCCGTCGGTTTGCTGTACCCATCCCCGCCCGTTTAGGGGCCGAAACAGGTCGGGATTGTGATGTGTGCCCTGGCCTGTAACCAGTGCCATTGCTGTTAATACAAACAATTGCAGGAGGAATCATGTCTGAGCTTGCCAATGCCATCGCCGACCTCAAGGAAGACGAGGTCAGGAAAATCGTGCAGGATAAAATCGCCGCGGGCACAAACCCGATGTCGATAGTGGATGAGTGCCGCCTGGGCATGGAAATCGTCGGGGAACGCTATAAGAATAAAGAATATTTCCTGGGCGAACTGATCATGTCCGGCGAGATATTTAAGGAGGCCATGGCCGTTGTCGAGCCTAAATTGAAAGCGGGTCAGACAGGAAAACCGGTCGCCAAAATAGTGCTCGGCACCGCCAAAGGCGATATCCATAGCATCGGCAAGGACATAGTGGCCATGCTTCTTAATGCCGCCGGCTTCAAAATCTACGATGTGGGCGTAGATGCATCCCCCGAGGTCTTCGTTAACAAGTTGAAGGAAACCGGGGCGCCCATCCTGGGCATCTCCGGCCTGCTCACTCCTTCCTTCGAGTCCATGAAACAGATTGTCCATGCACTGGAAGCAGCCGGCCTGCGGGATAAGGTAAAGGTCATCATCGGAGGCGGCATTGTCACCGAGGTCGTCCGTAAATACGTAGGCGCCGATGCCTTCACGGACGATGCCCCTGAAGGAGTTGAACTGTGCAAGAAACTGGCCGGGGCGGTGAAATAGATGATTAATGAGACCATGACCCCCACCGAACGTACCTGGGCCGCTATCAAGCTTGAGCCATGTGACCGCATTCCTGTCGCGCCCCTTATGGACGTTATGTTCCCATCCAGACATAAAGGCATGACGGTGGCCGAGGGCATCGCTCATCCCCGCAGGGGCTTCCAGGCCATTGTAGATACCTTCGATGACGTCGGTGGATGGGATGCTATGATTATACCGGGGTACAGCCTTCCCATACCCCCCAGCATTGCTGCTGTTATGCAGGTAGTCATCGGTGACACGAGGTACCCCGGGAAGGAACCGGGCTTTGCTGAAGACTCGTCGCCCCAGTTCATAGAAAAAGAGCTCCTGACAATTGAAGATTATGACGAGATAATAAAACTGGGCTGGTTAGGCTTTGCCGAAAAGAATCTCGGCCGCTTTTTCCCACTGGACCCGGAGCTTTTGCTCAGCTGGGCCAAAAGGCAGCTGGACCGCTATAGGTCCGAGGGGGAAGTATGGAAAGCGCGCAACATCCCCTCACTTTGCGGCGCTATCGTTATGTCGCCGCTTATGTTCCTTTCCACAAGGAGGTCGCTGGTTCCATTTACGCAGGATCTCTACAGGTTCCCCGACAAGGTAGAGGCTGTCATGGATGCCATGATCGACGATCTAATTAAATTTCCTATTGAAGCGGCCCGTGCGACCGGTATACCGGGCGTAGAGCTGATACTTGAGAGGGGCGGCTGTTTCTACTACCCTCTGAAAATTTTCGAGCGCTTTGAGTTCCGCTATATGAAAAAGATGATAGACGCATTTGCCCGCGAAGGGCTGATAACAGTCATGCATTTCGACCAGGATTGGACGCTCAACCTACCCTACCTCCTCGACCTCCCGGCGAAAATGTGCGTCTGCGAGCTGGACAGCACCACGGATATCTTCAAGGCCAAGGAAGTACTTAAAAACCATATGTGTATCATGGGAGACGTTCCTGCCTCACTCAGCAGCATCGGCACGCCTGAAGAGATGCAGGCCTATTGCGAAAAACTGATCGACCATGTTGGCAAGGGGAAGACGGGTTTCATCCTGAGCACGGGATGTACGATCCCGTTTGACGCTAAATTTGAGAATTTTCAGGTCATGATAAATTCTGTTAAGAACCATTTGCCGCAATAGTTTCTCACACCATCCTTGATTTCGATCCGTGGCCCGTATCACTGCCTTCAGCTCTGATTGCCGAATATACATCGGCAATCTCCTGTAGTGTAATCTCCCGCGGGTTGTTGGCCAGGTGTCTTTTATCCGCGATAACCTCCCTGGCCATCTGCGGGATGGTGAGGGAATCCAGCTCTTTGGATATGCGATCGATTGTCGTAAGGGATAAGAAGTGGCCGCTGACGCGGGAGCGGTCATACTCCGCAAGGCCAAGGTCAATGGCTGCGAGTGTAGTGACCGTCCCTGCAACTCCTATGAGCCTGGTCTGAGGTGGGAGCAGTGGAAACGTCGAAATGCGATCTCGAATTTCGCTCACTGCCTGCTGCAGTGCCGGAGATGAGGGAGGAGATGTCTGGAGGATCCGTTCCGTGAGCCGAGCGCAGCCGACGTCGAGGCTTGATTTCTGTGTGATCCTCTTTCCTTTGCCAATAGTCAGCTCGGTGCTTCCGCCGCCGATGTCGAGCACAGCGAGCGCGGGTTCCGATTCTGTGCCGAGGAATTCAGAAATGGCCCCCTGGTAGGTGAGTTCAGCCTCTTCATCGCCGCCAAGGATCGAGATTTCAAGACCGAGTTCTTGCCTGACTGTATCTATGAAATCCTTCTGATTTGATGCGTCCCGCAGGGCGCT
>JAPLHK010000017.1 GCA_026389715.1 Chloroflexota bacterium | reverse complement strand
CAAATCTGTTGCCTGTTATTATTTTTGGTCCAAATAGACCGCCTGTGGTTACCAACCGCTGGGAAGCCGTGGCTTCGGATTCATAAACTTTGAAGGCGCCATTTTCGTCATAGTCGGGATCATCTGATCCAACCCTCCATCTGATTCCCTGGTTGGAAGAAGTGGCCGTGGACCGGGAATAACCGAATAGACTCGCACCGCTGACGTCACCGTACCTTATCACCGAGGTAACGGTGTTACCTTTGTTGCTGACAGACATGCTGATTACCTCGCTGCCGTATGGGGTACCCGAACCATCCGGATAGTGGCTGTTGACTATGTCGAGTTGGCCATTCTTTCCCATAACCGAACCGTCATAAGAGCCGGGCGTGGCGACGGTATCCCACTTCATGATGCCCGGGTCAGCCGAAGATGGATAGGGCGAAGCTAAATTAAGGGGGATAACCAGGGAAGCCACCATGACTGTGGTGAGCAGGAACGTGGAAAGAATAGAGAACGGAAGTTTCATGTTGCCCCCCTAAGTTACCTCTAATTATTTAGACAGCCGTGTATCTCACCAGTAGGCGGCGGAAAATATATACAATACCCCATGCCGGGGATATCATCGCATAGTTACATATAAATGTCAACTCATATGATGCACATATATAATCAGGGGAAGCGAGGAACGTATTCATCAGAAGCTGACGCAATCTTCGTGCTGGCTTATTTGCCTGCAGACCAGCCGTACCAGGCCGGCCGGGGCGTGCCATCACCACGCAGCAGTCCCATGCTGTTCAATGGTTCCGCCAGCGCCGTGGGGTCGTAGAGATAGCTCCATACCGAGAATTCCGGGTTCAAATCTGCGCTATATCCGAGAAATACTTTAGCGTATTCCGCCTGCAGCGTCTCGCTGCCCGGCCAGCCGGCCGGGCCCTCCGCGCTCTGCCAACCCGTGCCGCTGATGGCCAGCGGCTTAGCCGTGTGGGCTTTGATACCGGTGAAATAGTCGGCGGGGACCTCGGACGGCGTTTTATAGATCATGCCCGGGTAGGTGTTGAAGGCAATTAAATCCGCCCGGGGGAATTTATCCAGCAGGAACCACAGGTTTTTTGACGGGTCGTTGACCCCGCCGTAGAGGCCGCCGTTCAGCCCTTTCATCTTCTCGAGATGGAATACGGTGAAAATTTTAGTGCCGGGCGATACTGCTTTGACCCCGTCGTACGTCCGGTCGAAGAGCTTGACGAATTTATCGAAATCGGCTGGCGAACGTGCGTAAAGTGCGTCGGTATCAACCCCCAGTCCCAGATAGCGCGGCTGGTATTTTTGCGCGAAATCCACCGCACCGGCCACGTATTTCTTCTGCGCTTTATCGTCTAAGCTGCGTAGCAGCTTACCCCCGGACTGATTGAAGACAGTAACTTCGATCACTGACGTAAGTCCGTTGTGGTAGGATTGCTCCACCAGCAGCGTGGGAAAGCCGCGCGCGTATTCGAACTCCTTCCAGTCCCCCGCCCATACCAGGGTGTTGCCGGCGCCCCTGGCTGTTTTAAAGAAATCGATAATGTCATACGGCTGGGCCGACCTGGGAGAAAAGCCCACCCCGCTTAAACCGCCCATGGCAGATATATTATCCGCCGCAGGCGCGTAAAACGACCGCCCGGGCGGCAGCCCGCAAGCGGCAACCGGCGTGAGCAGGGCCAGCGCCACCGCGCAGACAACGATTAAAATAACGGTGACGACGGAGCCCGGATCGTGCCCGACCTGCGCTCGTGTACGCGCGGCATGTTCGATTAAATATTGGCCGGACGGGTATTGACAAAGCACTTTTAATACCACATAATAGGGCATCAATATATCATAACCGATGGTGAAGGTAAACTATTAGAATCAGGCGCTAAAGGGCGGAGAGATAAATGGCATCAACCGTAACAGTTAGCACGATTACAACCTTAACGTCTGTCACCGGCATTACCAGCATGGCTGCGCTGGGCTTGGGCGCCGGCATCAGCATTTTTGCTGTGCTGCTGCTCATCGGCATGCTGACCACCAAGGAGTTGGCGGAGGCTTCCGACGGAAGCCGCCAGAGGCTGATCAGCCGCTGCCTCAATATCAGCATCGTACCGCTGGTTATGAGTTTCGCCGTCATAGTTGCTCTCAAGGTATTCGAGATCTTAGGATAGGATAAAGGGCATCACGCAATAGAGCATAGCATTGGCTATACCGTGCGCAAGGGTCACTCCGAGAAGTGACCCTGATTTTTTTACCATGGCCGTGAAGAGCAGCGCCACCAGGAAAACAAAGGCCACGTCCAGCATCGAGTAGTGCCCGATGTGCAGCACCGCGAATATCAGGCTTACGTAGAGTACGCTCCACAGACCCATCACCCTGTCCGAGAGCGTCTGCATCACCCCTCGGAAGATCAATTCCTCCACGAAGCCGGTGGTTGCCGTCAGGATCAGTGCAGGGGCCAGCACGCCCTGCAGGGTGAAGCTGCTGGCCAGGGGCACAGGTCTGAGTATGACGTATTCCAGAACGCCTAATCCCAGCCCTATTACTATGCCCAGGACGGCCTGCACCGGCCATCCTTTGCTTACCAGTCCGACGTCGTGCGGACCCAGACCTGCATTGAGCATCACGATGATTGTAGCCGCCAGCAGTGGTGTGTAGATGAGCAGATACCAGTAGATCTGCGGTAAAGGCGCGAGCGGCATGGAGAGGCTGAGTATGCGTATCAACGGGGCCAGGCAGAGCACCATAAACAGGTTGCGCTGCGCCCGGTCCGGCGCCAGGGCAGCCTGGACAATGAAGACCACCAGCAGTATGCCGTGGCAGATAATCCCCGTCATAAGCTGGAGATAGACCGTCAGCACCTCGGCCGCGGTCAGGGCCACCAGTCCCAGCCAATATGGAAAGAGGCTGGCCCTCCCCTTTAGCCGCTGTATATGGTCCTGCATCAAGCTATTGATTGTTCCTCAGCCGCGTTGCCATATATATTTCATATATATAGTTCATATACCCATTACATACTTAGATCGCATGGGCCGTCATTCAAATAACGCCGCAATCATATACAAAGACCTCGCGCAATTCAAGTTCCTATACGATTTGATAGTCCGCGGCATTGACAGCCTTATCCCCATGGCTTACCATTTAGCCGCTGCCAGATTTAACGATATGAATAAGAGAGCATTGATTACCGGTGTGGCCGGGCAGGACGGGGCCTACCTCTCCTCCCTGCTGCTGTATAAAGGCTATGAAGTCTTCGGCTGCGACCTCAGCATAGCCCCGCAGGCCTGCTGGCGGCTTAAGTACCTCGGCATCTACGACAAAATCATCCTGCTCCAGGCCGATATGGCAGATGCGGCCTCGCTGCAGAGCGCCGTAGAGCAGAGCCGTCCCCATGAGATATACAACCTGGCCGCCCAGAGCGCGCCCGGTGCCTCCTTCCAGAGTCCCGTCGAGTACGGCAATATCACCGGCCTCGGCTTCGCCCGGCTACTGGAGGCTGTCATTAATACCGACAAGCAGATCAGGGTTTACCAGGCCTCCACCGTGGAGATCTTCGGCTACGGCAAAATCAGGCGCCTGGCCAAAGACATGCCCTTCCACCCCGTCAACCCCTATGCCGTGGCCAAGCTTTACGCCCACTGGATGGGCGAGGTGTACCGCGAGGATTTCGGCCTCTTCGTCTGCAACGGCATCATGTTCAACCACGAATCCCCGCTGCGCGGCCTCAACTTCGTCACACGCAAGATAACCAACGCCGCGGCCAGGATAGCGCTCGGCGTGGAGGGAGAACTCAGGCTTGGTAACCTGGATTCCAGGAGGGACTGGGGCTACGCGCCCGAATACGTGGATGCCGCCTGGCGCATGCTCCAGCAAGGAAAGCCCGATGACTACATCATCGCCACCGGCCAGTGGCACAGCGTAAAGGAATTCGTAGTAAAAGCATTCACTGCCGCCGGCCTGGACTGGGCCAAATATGTTAAAACCGAAGCGGGTTTACTCAGGCCGGTGGATGTCCCCTTTGCCCTGGGCGGTTACAGCAAGGCTAAGAAAGTCCTCGGCTGGCAGCCGCGCGTCAAATTTGATAAGCTCGTGGAGATCATGGTCAGTGAGGATCTGGCCCGCTGGCAGCGCCATCTCAAGGGAGAAATCTTCCCCTGGGATGAAGATACCGCCAACGTAGGGGTGGGTTTTTAACCACCCGAATCTGCGGGCGCACCTGGAGGTACGCCCCCACGGAAAAGAGAGGAATGATATGTTGAAAAAAGCCCTGATAACCGGCATCAGCGGGCAGGACGGCTCCTACTTGGCCGAGTTCCTGCTCTCCAAAGGTTACGAGGTGCACGGTATCGTCCGCCGTGCCAGCAGCTTCCATACCACCCGCCTTGACCACATCAGGTTCGGCCATGACGAGCGCAAGGAGCGCCTTTTCCTGCATTACGGCGACATGACAGATTCCTCCAACCTAAACCGCGTGCTGGAGAAGGTGCAGCCCGAAGAGATATACAACCTGGCCGCCCAAAGCCACGTGCAGATCTCCTTCGAGGTGCCCGAGTACAGCGCCGAGGTTGACGGCCTGGGCGTGCTGCGCCTACTCGACGCCATCCGCGAGACCAAAGTCAAGGCCCGCTTTTACCAGGCCTCCACCTCCGAGCTTTACGGCAAGGTCAGCCAGCCCCGCCAGGACGAAAAATCGCCCTTCCACCCCCGCAGCCCCTACGCCGCCGCCAAGCTCTTCGGCTACTGGACAGTGGTCAACTACCGCGAGGCCTACAATCTCTTTGCCTGCAACGGCATACTCTTCAATCACGAATCCCCCCGCCGCGGCGAGAACTTCATCACCCGCAAGGTCACTCTTGGCATAGCCCAGATCCTGGCTGGCAAGCTCGACTATATAACCATGGGCAACATGAATGCAAAGCGCGACTGGGGCTATGCCCCCGAGTACGTCGAACTAATGTGGAAGATGCTGCAAACCGGGCGCCCCGTTGATTACGTGGTGGGCACCGGCGAGCAGCACAGCGTCCGGGAGTTCATCGAGGCCGCCTTCACCTATGCCGGGCTCGACTGGAGCAAATACCTTAAGACCGACCCGCGCTTCCTGCGCCCCACCGAGGTCGATGAGCTGTGCGCCGATCCTGCGCGAGCCCATGAGGAACTGGGTTGGTCGCCGCAGGTCAAATTTGCGGAATTGGTGAAGGTCATGCTCGATGCCGATATGCGCGCTCTCGGCCTCAAGCCTGTTGGAGCGGGCGACGCCCTGCTTATGAAGCTTTTCCCCCACCGCTGGTGGGGCCCCGATTAATAATCAAGGTCGGATCAACTGGTTAAACGGCTGTTAAACGGCAGTCTTTGACGATTGCTTCACCAATAACTATAATAAACGGTCTGATGAAGCAGTTGAAAAATCCGGTCAGCGTTCCGTCAGCTTTTTTCTGTTATATCAGTTGGTGACCTTTGCGGAAACACCGGGTTCAGCTTCAAAAACGTTCCGGAGGGGTGACCGAGTGGACGATGGTGACGGTCTTGAAAACCGTTTTAGCTTCGCGCTAACGCGGGTTCGAATCCCGCCCCCTCCGCCATACGTCTGCCGTCACCGCAGCGCGCTATTTAACGGGAGGTTTAACCATGCCAGCCACACATTCAGTTGACCTCGCCACCTGCAAGAAATGCCACCTGTGCGCCGAGGTCTGTCCGGCCGGCATCATCCAGGCTGATGAAACAGCCAGGTTCCTCGAGGACAGGGTATCCCTCTGCATCCGTTGCGGCCAGTGCATGGCCGCCTGCCCCACAAAATCTATCACTATCGAAAGCCTATCCTATGAAAAGGACTTCTTCGAGTTGCCACAGCGCCAGGAAGGCTGGCAGGAAGCTTTCTGCGGCCTGATAAGCTCCCGCCGTTCCATCCGCAAATTCCAGGACAGACCTGTGCCTCGTGAACTGCTGGAGAAAATCGTCAGGGCCATCACCTTCGCGCCGCCGGGCTTTACGCCGCTAACGGTGGAACTGACTGTGGTCAATAACCGGGAACTCATCCGCAGCGCGGTTCCCCTGATGGTGGAGATGTACGACAGGCTGCTCAAAATGCAGGCCAATCCTTTTATGCGGCCCTTTTTCAAGCTTATGGTGGGCAAGGAAACCTACCAGGTCCTCGGCGAGCACGTGTTGCCGCTGATGAAAGTACGCATGCCCGCGTTAAAGGCCGGCAGCGAGGATACCATCGCCCGGGGCGCCCCGGCCATGATCCTCTTTCACGCGCCCGCTCATAATGACGACGTTTTCATAGCCCTGGCCTTCGGATTGCTGGCCGCGCACTCCGTGGGATTGGGCGCCTGCGCCATCGGGTTGATCCCACCCGCCATCAACAGGAACCCGAAACTTAAAAAGATGTTCCAGATCCCAGAAGGCAATCTCGTATTATCCTCCATGGTACTGGGCTACCCCAAATATAAATATTCATGGGGCATCAATCGCAGCCCGGCCGGGCTGACCTATATAGAATAGGACCCGGCTGGTCACCTTTAGGACCCGGCTGGTCACCGTTGCCTATCGCGTTTTACCGGGGCTATTTAACATCCAACCCCGATTGGCCCAGCTTGTCAATATCGGCGCCCTTGAGCGAGAACCCCATTGCGATGAGCAGCACGCCGAAGATCACCAGGTAGATGGCGATCATCAATACGATCAGCGTAGCGCCTACCGCGACGTTTATCAATTTCAGTGTGCCGGCGGCCACCGAGAAAATGCCATTCAGAAGTATCAGCCAGGCATCCGGTATCTGCTTCCACTGTCCGATGGCAAAGACGAACTCCATCAAGCCGGTGAAAATTGCCCAGAAGGCGATGAAATACATGATGAAGACGCCGGCCAGCAACGGGGAGGCAAGTATGGCGATGCCGGCCAGAACGCCTATTATACCCTCGGTTATGAGCCAGCCACGGTCCCGGTGGGGCGGCCGGTTGATAATCCCCACGGCCAGGGCGAAGATGCCGTCCACCAGCGCATACGCTCCGATGAAAATCACCAGGAAGGCTGCGGCAACCACCGGCTGCATCGCCAACATGATTATGCCCAGGATGAGCGCCACCAGGCCACGCAAAGCAATCAGCCACCAATTCTTGACCAACGTCTGTAACATACCCGCCTCCTACATTTCTGAATTGATGGTATTATATACTGCTGTGCCGCCCTCTGAAAGTTCCCCCTGGCTGGCCATCGGCAGGCACCCTATAATGGTAAGCGCGTAATAAAAATCATGGAAGATAAATATCTCAAGACGGCGGTGATACTTGTCCTGGTCAGCTTCATGCTGGTTACCGCCGTATTTTTACTGATACTGCTCCTGACAAGGAGCTAACCGCGCCTGAGGAATTCTCCGTATATAGCCATGGAATTCAGCACCTTCGCAGCCTCGTCCGGCATGCCGTAGCAAACCATGTTTTGCCTGGCTATGGAGCGCATTATTTCCTGTTCAATAGAACGTTCAGCCCGCGGCGCGGGCAGTTCTGCCGCCACGATCACCGGCTTGCTGTATTTATCCGAAATAGCCTTAATCTGCTCAAACGACTTTGTATAAGCTTCTACGACGTACTGGAAGACCTGTTTTTTCTCTTCTTCTTTGACCGGTAGCGCCTTCCTTGCCAGGTGCGGAAAAGGCACGCCCAGGGTCAGCACGCTGTCCGTGGCATCGCTTTTAGCCAGGATATCCACCACCCTGAGGATGGCGTCGGCCGACCCGGCCACCAGGTCCACAGGATTATTGCGGCTCCACCAGGCCGGCAGGAAGCTGTCTAATTCCTTTATCACGTCCCGAGGCAGCTTGACCACATCCAGACCCAGGCGTGCGCAGGCGTCGGCCGCCAGCACCCCCCAACCACCACCCAGAGTGGCAATACCAACCCGCCTCCCTTTGGGTATGGGGTGGCAGAGGAAGCCGTATCCCAAGTTCATCAGTTCCTGCAGGTTATTGGCCCTGATAATGCCGGCCTGCCTGCTGATGCCGCCAAAGACCTCCGACGAACCGGATAGTGCGGCCGTATGCGAGCGCGCGGCAGCGGCTCCGGCCTCCGTTTCGCCCACTTTTATCATCACGATCGGCTTCTTTAAGCTTGTATCGCGGGCCACCTGGAAAAAACGGCGCCCGTCCTTAAAGCCCTCAATATAAGCCAGGATAACACTGGTCTTATCGTCCCCCGCCAGGTACTCAAGGAAATCCTCGGCATGCAGGTCAGCCTCATTGCCGATGCTGATCATGCGGCTGCAGCCGAAATCAAGGGCCATGGCGCGGCGGGCGATAGTCAAACCGACGTTACCGCTCTGGGAAACAACGGCAATCTGTCCATCGGGCGGGAAAATAGGCGGCATCTGCGCGTAGAGCCTGGCCGAGGGGCTGAGGATGCCGAAACAATTTGGCCCGATCAGCCGCATACCGCCCTTCCTGGCCAGCGCAACCATCTCAGCCTGCACTGCCGCGCCGTTTTCACTGACCTCAGCGAAGCCGGCCGTTACCACCACGCCGGCCTTTACCCCTTTGCTGATGCATTCTTTAATCGTATCAACCATGGCGATGGGAGGGACAACAATAATCACCAGGTCGGGTACTTCGGGCACTTCTTCCAGGCTTTTGTAAAATCGCAGGCCGAGCGCCTCACCGCCTTTGGGGTTGACCGGGTAAAGCTTGCCCTGGAAGCCGCCGTGAATGATGTTTGAAAGTATGCGGTATCCCCATTTATCGGTGTCGCTGGAAGCGCCCAGGAAAGCCAGCGAGCGCGGCGCGAAGAATCTGTTGAATTCAGTCATGAGCAGCCTGTCCTTTAAAAATAATTGCCCGCAGGGCGGGCGTGTAAGTCAACTGATATTTTAACACCGCCCATCATGCGCCAACAAGAAATTGTATTCGGATAGGACTGATCGCGCTTGCGCTATACTGTTATAATAAGCGCAGGCACACCAGGGCAAGGAGTCTTAACATGGATATCTGGAGAAAGTTGCTCAACCGCATGATGCGGGCGGCCCGCCTTGACTCCAGCCTCTACGAGGAGATGGAGACAGAGGAAGATGCCGTCGCCCACGCCATCATGGTGGCCCTGCTGGCCAGCGCCGCCACCGGCATCGGCATGGGCCTGGCCGGCCTGCTGGGGGGTGCGGGCGCTATCTGGTTCCTCTGGGGCCTGCTAAGCGGCTTCCTGGCTTCCCTGGTGGGATGGTTCGCATGGGTGCTGATAACTTTCTTCTCCGGCACCACCTTCCTGCGCGGCCCTGAGCGGGCCAGCATGGCCGAACTCACCCGTACACTGGGATTCGCCAACTCTCCTGGCATACTGAGGATACTGTTATTCATGCCAATGCTGGGATGGATGATCACCCTCCTGACAGGATTCTGGATACTGGTCTCCGGTGTGATCGCGGTAAGGCAGACGCTGGATTTCGATACGGGCAAGGCAGCAGCCACCTGCATCTTCGGATGGCTGGTGTATATGTCCGTGCTCATCCTCGTTTACCTGTGGCTGCCCTCGTCCTTCAAGATGCTGCCCTTCTAAGCCTGCGCTGTCAACTTTAATTAAATAGTAAACTCTAAGGCTCAGATCTTCTCGAACATGGCGATATCTGCCTGCCCTTCGAGGAAGGGCTTCATCGCGCGGAACATGTCTTTGAAATGGGGCGCTGTCGAATGGAAGGTCAGAGCATCGTTGTTCTCATATTTCTCGTAAAAGAAGAAGATGTTGCGGTTGTCGGAGCGCCTGTGGACACTGTAGTCGATGCAGCCGGGGTCCTTGAGGAATTTGGGCGCGAAATCCTGGATGACTTTGGCCAGGTCGTCGCCGTTGCCCTCTTTGGCCCTCATTGTTGCGGTTATAACTATCATTTTTTGCCTCCCTGTTTATATTCCTGTGAACTTGCCGAAGAACCCCTTGTATTTCTCGGATCCCGTCGTCCGTGATGTGAACTTGCTGCCGTCTGCCCACTCGACGTCACCCTGGACAGCAAGGAGCTCGAGGTGACTCATGACCTCGCGCTGGGAGAGGTATTTTCCGAAGCCGCGGCGCAGTCGGGGATCGAAAAGCTCAATGGCGATTTGGTCGAGATCAAGAACGCGGCCATCCAGTATTTTCAATATATTACCGCAGCGCACAGCGTGAAAGCGCAATATCTCTGCGGCCCGCTCGGCCGGCCTCAGATAATTAGGCTTGCCTTTCTCGAAAAGGCGGTGTCCGGGCAGAAGTAATTCCGTGCTGCGGCACTGTTTCTGCAGCTTATCCAGCGACCCGATATAGGCGATTAGCCCGTAGGCGCCGTTGTCCTTGCCGTAGCCCTCGGGCAATATGCGCTTATTACAGTAATATTCCAGCATGAGCGATGGGTGCGGGGTGATGGTGGCCAAAAGAGTATCGCCGCCGAAAACAACCTCGTCTTCGAAAATGCCGCACATGGAATCCGGCGAATGCCCGGGGGTGAGCAGGAAGCGGAAACGGCTGTCTGGTAAAGCAGTCCCCTCCATTATTCTTTGTGTAGCCTTTAGCTTGCTGCGCTTGCGGTGATAGGGCCGGCAGATTTTGTTGAACTGCTCAGGCATCAGGCAGGTCCGGCAGGAGCCGGGGAAATCGGGATGCGCGGCGCCGTCGTCTATATCCTCGTGATAGGCAACCATGCTATCGAAGGCATAATGAGCCCAAAGCTCGGCGCCGCTGGCTTCCAGCACCTCGGGCAGGTTGCCGTCATGATCCTCGTGCCCATGGGTGATGATAACACGCCCGATATCTTTAATATCGAAGCCGGCCTGGCCCAGCATCGAGGTCAGCACATTGAACTTACCGAACTGGCCGGTATCGATGAGGGTGAGCTTTTCACCGGTCACGACGTAGCACCAGGTGGGGCCGAGGTCCCAGTCGCCACCCGAAGCCATTGGTGTTGTCCGGCTTCAATATCTCAAACTGCTGCAATTATTTTTTCTTTGCTTTCCACAAAGCCGTATTGTAAATCATTTTTACGTTATGTGTCCAAGATTTGCTAAAATGAAAGCAGTACCCCGGTAATGATCGCTTGAAAAGGAGGTGACCGCCATGGAAGACAGGATCCTCAAATACATCGCGAAGCTAAACGCGGACAAGGTGCGCCTCACGGAGCTGATCGCCCACTTCACCCATGACGTATCCGGCAACGACAAGGACACGTTGATCTACAAGAAAATATTACCGGCCCTCGTCAATATGGAGAAGGAGAGGAGAATAAAACTCTCCTGGGACGTATTGCTGACACGCTACAGGTTCCCCCGATACATCTACTGCGGCGCGGAAGAGGAGGCGGAGGAACTCACTCCCGCCAACGGGCACCCGCTCTGGCAGAAGCAGATCGAGGATATCCTCAAAAGGGACTCGATCCTCTATCGCAAGAAGGTGCGCGAACTGCGGCTGCAGGACAAATTCGACCGCTTCCTCAAAAGGTACGAGAAGAGCTCGGACGAGGAAGGGTAAAATCTAAAACTCCTGATTGGGACTTGGTGTAGGGGTGTTGCTTTAGCTGCACCCGCGCCGGACGGGTCTGAAGATCCTACGAAGGCTTGTCCAATTCCCTGGCCACAGCCAGCACCTTCATCAACTCCGCTTCGGTAGCATTGCCGTAGAGGACGGCCTCCCGGGGGCTGCGGTTCTGCTCCTCCACGGTCCTGATAGCCTTACGCTCGGTCAAATTGTGGTGGTAAACCAGCCAGGCGGCGAGCACCAATCCCGTCCTGCCCAGTCCTGCCGAGCAGTGCACCACGGACTTCTCACCTTTAAGCGTTGCATCGTACAGGAAATAGAGGATGTGGCGTACGGCCTCGCCCGTGAGTAACTGCCTATCGGGCGTGGGAGCCCAGAGCACGTTATCCTTGCCGAAGGCCCCGGCATACAGGCCGAGCAGGCCGTCACTTAAAGTGGGATAGTATTTTAGCTCCTCGTCGGGCAACAGGCAGACGAGGCGGCTCACGCCCTGCGCTTTTATGAAAGTTATCCAGTCGTCCGCCACTTGCTTCTGGACGAACTTGCCCGGGTAGCCGGGCCGCTGCGCGCCAAAAACCAGCTTTTCGTCCTTCGCAGGCGGCCCAAATCCGAATTCAGACATTTAATCCTTGAAAGCCAGCATACCCAACATGACGAAGTTTACTACGGGTATGAAAATAATAAGCAATGCCCACCAGCCAGGCTTACCCCTGACCTCGGCAATCTTCCACCATAGAATGGTGATAAAGATGATATTCACGTAGGGTATAAGGCAGAGGAGCAGCCACCACCATGCCTTGCCAGCTACCATGCACATCAAATAGATATTGGCAATGGGTATCCAGGCCAGCCAGCCATTGGGTGTGTTGGTTTTCTCCGCGATCTTCTGCAGGCAGATGGCCATCCAGATGTATACGGCTATACCGAAGATAATCCAGAAGGTCATCATGCCACCCGTGAACATTGACTTTGATGCGTCATCCATGATCCTTTACCTCCTGCGCAGGATTATATAACACGTCACCGGCCATTACAACGCACTCAATTTATTGCCTGCTACGGTATCTGCAAATCGATAAATCATAACGTAACCGGGCAGGGTTATTAAGCTCGTGTTAAACGTTTACGTCGAATTGACGAAAGCGCCTTTAAATCTATATTATTATCAGGTTGGCCTTATTGATGTAAGGCGGGCAAAATCAGAGAGGATGGCACTATGGCAATTAAAATTACGGATACCACTCTGCGTGACGCGCACCAGTCGTTGATCGCCACGCGCATGCGTTCGCGCGACATGCTGCCCATCGTGGAGAAAATGGACAGGGTGGGCTTTTTCTCGCTGGAGATGTGGGGCGGCGCCACCTTCGACACGGCTATACGCTACCTCAACGAGGATCCCTGGGACCGCTTGAAAGACATCCGCAGCAAGGTCAAGAACACGCACCTGCAGATGCTGCTGCGCGGCCAAAACCTGGTGGGCTACCGGCATTACGCCGACGACGTCGTGAGGGAGTTCGTACGCCTGGCTGTCAAGGATGGCGTGGATGTCTTCCGCATATTTGATGCGCTCAATGATATCAGGAACATGGAACCGGCCATCCGTGAGTGCAAGAAATACAAGGTACACGTGCAGGGCACCATCTGCTACACCATCAGCCCGGTGCACTCGGTGGAAGGCTTCGCCGGGATGGCAAAAAAGCTGGAGAACCTGGGCTGCGACTCTATCTGCATCAAGGATATGGCCGGGCTTATCTCCCCGCCCGAGACAACGGCGTTATTCAAGGCAATAAAAAAAACGGTGAAGATACCTATTGACCTGCATTCGCACTGCTCAAGCGGCATGGCGCCCATGAGCTACCAGGCAGCCGCCGAGGCCGGCGCGGACATACTGGATACCGCTTTCTCGCCCTTCGCCTGGGGAACCTCCCAACCACCCACCGAGAGCGTGGTGGCCGCCTTCCGGGGCACACCCTGGGATAGCGGGCTGGACCTGGAGCTGCTCTACGAGATAGGCGAGGATTTCGCAGCCATGGCGGGAAAGTACCGCATGCTGCTGACCGCCGAGGCCACGCGCCCCAGTGTCAACGTACTGCTGCACCAGATACCGGGCGGGATGTACTCCAACCTGATCAGCCAGTTGCGCGAGCAGAACGCTCTGGATAAGATTGGCGCGGTGCTGGAGGAGATACCCAAGGTGCGCGCCGACCTGGGCTACCCTCCTCTGGTCACGCCGACCAGCCAGATAGTGGGCATCCAGGCCGTGCTCAACGTGCTCAACGGTGAGAGATATAAGAAGGTGACCAAAGAGGTCAAGGACTATTTCCTGGGATATTACGGCAGGCCGCCGGGTGAGCTCAACGAGGAAGTCCGTAAGATGGTAGCCGGAGATAATAAGATAATTACGGCCAGGCCGGGTGAACACATCGAGCCGGAGTTGGCGAAATTTAAAGACGAAGCACACAAGCTTGGCATCCTGCATAAGGAAGAGGACCTGATGACCTACGCCCTTTACCCGCAGGTCGCTATCAAGTTCCTCAAGGGCGAGGCCAAGGAGGAGGTGCTGCCCGTCCCCATACCTGCTGCCGCTCCCAACCAACCTGGCGCCGATATGCCCACGGAATTCAGCGTGGACGTGGACGGCGAGGTCTTCAATATCAAGATAACGCCGGTGCTGGGCCAGACTGTCGAGACGGGCAAAAAGGCCAAACTCAGGGAGATACCCAAAGGAGCGGTGCTCTCGCCAATGCAGGGCATGGTGCTGACCGTGAAGGTCAAGGTGGGCGACAAGGTCAAGGAGGGCGATACCGTGGTGGTGACCGAGGCCATGAAGATGCAAAGCGATGTGCACAGCCCCTACACGGGCGCGGTCAAAGAGATATTCGCCTTTAACGGCGAGATAGTGAATAAGGATGATGTCCTGATGGTCATTGAGTGAGGAAATCATGTCAACGCGAGGAGCCAGCACAATTATGTCGTTGCGAGGAGCCAGGGAAATTATGTCATCGCGAGGAGCCGCAGGCGACGTGGCGATCTATAGATTGCTTCGCTTCGCTCGCAATGACGAAAGATAAAGGGCTCTTAATGACGAAGGTAAAAGGGTTCGCAATGACCTGTAATAGGGAATTAATATGCTGAAAAAAGTCCTGATCGCCAACCGGGGTGAGATCGCCATACGCGTGATGCGCGCCTGCCGCGAGCTTGGCATACGCACGGTGGCCGTTTACTCCGAGGCAGACAGGGAAGCGCTCTTCGCCAGGTACGCCGACGAGGCTTACTGCATCGGCGCGCCGCCCGCCATCGAGAGCTACCTGAATATCAAGAAGATCATCGCCGTCGCCAGGGAGAGCGGGGCGGACGGCATACACCCGGGCTACGGCTTCCTGGCCGAGAACCCGGGCTTCGCCTACTCCTGCGAAAGGGAGGGCATCAAGTTCATCGGGCCTTCCAGCCGCGTCATTGAACTGATGGGCAGCAAGATAGCCGCGCGCAAGGAGATGAATAAGGCCGGTGTACCGATCACCCCGGGCACCAGGGACGCGGTCAGCGAATTCGAGGACGCCAGTAAAATAGCCAGGAAAATCGGCTATCCCATCATCATCAAGCCGTCGGGCGGCGGCGGCGGCATCGGCATGACCATAGTGCACGATGAGGCCGACCTGAAAAAAGGCCTGGAGAATTCCAGCCAGATAGCCGCCAGCACCTTCGGCATGCCGGAGGTTTACATTGAGAAGTATATCGAACACCCTCGCCATATCGAGTTCCAGGTGCTGGCCGATTCGCACGGCAACGTGATCCACCTGGGCGAGCGCGAGTGCTCCATCCAGCGACGCCACCAGAAACTGATCGAGGAGGCGCCATCTCCGGCCCTGACGCCGGAACTGCGAGCCCGCATGGGCGAGGTGGCAGTCAGGGCCGCGCGACAGATAAAATACGAGAACGCCGGCACCATCGAATTCATCTTCTCAAAAGGCCAATTTTACTTCATGGAGATGAATACGCGCGTCCAGGTGGAGCACCCGGTCACCGAGATGGTCACGGGTATCGATATCGTCAAGGAGCAGCTTCTGATAGCCTCGGGCAAGCATCTGGATATCAAGCAGGAGGACGTGACGATGAACGGCTGGGCAATCGAGTGCCGCATTAACGCTGAGGACCCCCTGAATAACTTCGCGCCTTCGCCGGGCAAGCTGCGTGGTTACCGCTCGCCGGGCGGCATGGGCATACGCGTGGACAGCGGCGTGCACACGCGCTACACCATCTCGCCCAACTACGACCCGATGATATCGAAGCTGGTAGCCTGGGGTCGCACGCGCGGCGAGGCCATCGAGCGCATGAAGCGCGCCCTCTACGAGTACGTCATCGTGGGAGTTAAGACCAATATCCCCTTCCACAAGGCGGTCATGGAGAATAAGCGCTTCTGCGATGGCGAACTGGGCACGCATTTCATTACGCAGGAGACCACGCTCATCGACGATATGCAGGCCATCATGGCGCGCGAGCAGCCGCTGGAGGAGAAGCTCTCACAGGTCTTCGACGACAGCAAGCGCGCAGCGGCCATTGCCGCAGTGGTGGCCTACACGCAGGCAGCACAGAAGGACGGCAAGGGCAGTGCGGATGCATAGAATTTCCCGGACGGATATATCGGGCGGGCTTTCAGACCCGCCTTAAAATTAGTCATTGCCGGCACTATGATAGTGTTATGTAAGACCACCGGAATCACGGGCTCTTTGACGAAGGAGGTTCGGCCGGTTTATCAGGGGAAGTATCCTTGTTCTTATCCTCGGTAAATATGTCGGCCACGTTCTTGCCGAAGGCCTGGGCGGCCTTACCGACGTCCTTGAATTTGGCCTTCACCTCATCATCCTTGAAACGCTCCCCGAGAGTTTCGGCCGATTCCTTGGCCGCTTTACCCAGCTCGCGCGCCTTCTCTTTCAGCTTCGGGTCGTTGAAGATCTGCCCCATCGCATCCCCCAGCGCATCGAACATATCACCCAGGTTACCGGCGGCGGTCTTTTTCTGCTCGCTTTGTGATTCCCCCATGACAATCCTCCTTTCTAATCTGCTATAGTTAATTTTACCGCAAAACAGGGGAACTCTTACCATGACACTAAAACCTCATGCTGAAATCTGATAATATATGGTCAGTGTTGCTATTACAAATTATGCACTGAGGTGAGGGCTATGGAATTTTGGGCGGCTATTAAAAACAACCGGGTAATTTCACTATTATGGACTACAGCCCAGGATTTCAGTTCTGATAACGGCAACTTGATGGCATCGGCCGTGGCCTACAGCCTGCTCTTTTCACTGTTCCCTTTCGCTCTGGCGGCCATATCGGTATCCGGGTTCTTAATGTCTTCGGCGGAGGTGGAAAACCAGATTATCACAGCCATGGGCAACCTCATCCCTGTTGCCAGGAACCTGATAACCGGCACTCTGGAGACTGTGATCAAGACACGGGAAGTCACCGGGGTTATCGCAGTGCTGGCGCTTATCTGGAGCGCGTTGTCTTTTTTTGACGCACTGCGAAACTCCCTGAACAGCGCCTGGGGCCTGCCCAACAGCCAAACCTATATCAAAGGACGCCTTATCAACATAACTATGCTGGTTTTAGCAGTCGTGGCGATGATTGCTTTCACCTGGCTGACCACGTCCCTCCACTACATGCATGAGGCTGATATGCGCTACGGCATAATCAAGCTAACCAGGAACAACATGTTCACAAGAGTAATATTTATGCTGTTGAGCGCTGTAATGGCCTACGGGGTGACACTTTTTCTCTACCGCTTCATCCCCAGTCACCGCCCGAAATGGAAGCATATATGGTTGGGCGCACTGTTGGCCACCATCGGCTTCGAGGCCGTCAGATACGCCTTCGTCTGGTATGTGAAAAATTTCGGGCAATACAACCTGGTGTACGGGCCTATCGGCTCGGTAATCGCGCTGCTGATGTTCATCTACCTCACCGCCTGGGTGCTGCTCTTTTTCGCCAAATTCAGCTACGTCAAGATGCGCCGGGACAGGGAAGGGCTGCTGATAGCAGGGAATCCCCCGCCCGTGGTTGAATAGACCCCTCAAATATGTAAGAATTGGTTCAAATCAAATCCAGTTAAAGGGAGGCAGGCCATGGTTAAACAGGCAGGCAGGTTCATCACTCTGCTGGCAGCCGTGCTGGCAGTTTCGGTCCTCATTATCACACCGGTCAACGCCGCTGACATACGCAATGGGGAGAGGCTGACAATCCCCGCCGGCGATGTCATCAACGACGACCTCTACCTCTTCGGCTCAAGCATCACCGTTGACGGAACGGTCAACGGCGATGTAATCGTGTTCGGCAACAGGATCACTATCAACGGCGACGTCAACGGCAGCGTTATCGGCGCAGGGCAGGACATCGTAATCAAGGGCCGGGTCAAGGACTCCGTGCGCATGGCGGCCTCATCGCTTGACGTTAATAGCGCCATCGGCGGTGACCTGGTTACCGCCACATCTGAGGTTAATATCGCCAGGTCCGGTTCGGTCGGCCGTGATCTCCTGGTAGCGGCGGCGGCGGTGCAGGTGGAAGGCCCGGTAGCCAGGGACATCCGTGGCAGCGCCGGCAAGCTGATCATCAACAGCAACGTGGGCGGCAACGTCGATATCGAGGGCGACACTGTAAAGCTCGAACCGGCCGCCAGCATCGCCGGGAACCTATCCTATAAATCGGAGAAAGAAGCAGAACAGGCCAACGAGGCCACGGTTAAAGGCGAGATAAAACACATATCTCCACCTCCACAGCCCAAACCGTCCGCTGAAACCATCGGCCAGGCCATCGGCGGCCTGGTTTCCGCCGTCGTAGGCTTCCTGGTTATATTGCTGCTGGTAGTTGTGGTTATCAAGTACGCCGCGGCGCTTCTAACTGGTATCATATTCATACTGCTGGCACGCAAATATATACCCGGCCTGGTCGACACACTCAAAAGCAAACCCTGGCCATGCCTGGGCTACGGAGCGCTGGTCTTATTCCTGGTGCCTGTAGCAATAGCCATCGCCTGCGCGCTGGTTATCGGCATACCGCTGGGACTGGCAGCGCTGGCCCTTTATATATTTGCTGTTTACCTTGGCCACATTTTCATGGGGTTATTCATCGGCAAATGGCTGCTCAGGCAGCGCGCAGATGCAAATTCAACCGGCAGGCTGATAGCGGCGCTGACCTTAGGACTCTTTGTAGTCTACGTCTG
>JAPLHK010000110.1:20617-45630 GCA_026389715.1 Chloroflexota bacterium | reverse complement strand
TGCTGGGCAAGCAGGGATTCAATATAGTAACCGGCGGCGGGCCGGGAATGATGGAAGCGGCCAACCTGGGCGCCAGTGAAGCCGGGGTTAAATCAATCGGTCTTAACATAGAGCTTCCCCAAGAACAAAAAAGCAATATCTACTCAAATCTCACCATTTCCTTCAACCACTTTTTTGTGCGGAAGGTGATGCTGGTTAAATACGCTTCAGCATTTGTCATCATGCCGGGCGGCCTGGGCACGCTGGATGAAATGACCGAGGTACTTACACTCATACAGACCAAAAAGATCAAGCCTTTCCCGGTAATACTCTTTAACTCCGCTTTCTGGCGAGGGCTACTCGATTGGCTGCAGAGCACAGTATTGCAGCCCGGCTATATTTCTGAAGAGGACCTGCACCTGTTAAGGATATCCGACCAGCCCGAGGATGTCCAAGAAAGCGTCAGCAGCTGGTATCTAAGGCAGGCCATTGTGGGCAGGAGGGCGATTGATTAACCTCACATTCCATGGCGCGGCGCGCACGGTGACGGGTTCAAGGCACCTGCTGGATATCAATGGCTACCGCATACTGCTGGATTGCGGGCTTTTCCAGGGGCGCAGGGCAGACACCTATGAGCGCAATCTGAATTTCGCCTTTGATCCGAAATCGCTGAACGCCGTTATCATCTCCCACGCGCACATGGACCACCTCGGTGATTTACCGAACCTTGTCAGGTCGGGTTACAAAGGCGATGTCCACTGTACATCTGCCACACTTGACCTCGCCAATATCATGCTGACTGACTCGGCCAATATACAGGAAGGGGACATCGACTACGTCAACAAGGTCCGGCGCAGGCATAATGAACCTGCCGTAGAGCCGCTTTATAGAAAATCAGACGTTCCGCCCACACTTAAATTATTGCGCGGCTGCTCCTACGAGCATCCCTTTAACCTGGCCGACAATATCCAGGTTGTTTTCCACGATGCAGGCCATATACTCGGTTCCGCCATCACCGTGCTGAATATAGATGACAACGGGCGGAGGTTATCAGTTTGCTTCACCGGCGACCTGGGACGCAACAACATGCCGATAATCCGCGACCCGT
Source organism: Chloroflexota bacterium (assembly GCA_026389715.1). Lineage (GTDB taxonomy): Bacteria > Chloroflexota > Dehalococcoidia > GIF9 > UBA5629 > CAIMUM01. The sequence continues at coordinate 44,543 of JAPLHK010000110.1, read as the reverse complement.
ACGTAGTGACTGATTCCGACGTGCTTATTATTGAGAGCACCTACGGCGACAGGCTGCATGCCGATATAAACAATGTCATGGACAAGCTGGCCCGCGTGATAAACGAAACGGTTACAGCAGGCGGGAAGCTTATCGTACCTTCTTTTGCACTGGAAAGGACACAGGAGCTGATATATTACCTGAATCAACTGAAGCTGTCACACAGTATCCCCAACATCCCTGTTTATGTAGATAGCCCTCTGGCTATTGATGCTACCGACATCTTTCGCGTTCACCCCGAGTGCTACGATTCTGAAACTGCCGAATTCCTCAGGACTCAAAAGGATCCTTTCGGCTTCCGTGGATTGCATTATGTAGCCTCGGCGGAGGAATCCAAGAAGCTGACCTATATAGAAACACCGGCCATGATAATCGCCGGTTCAGGTATGGCCGAAGCCGGCCGCATCCAGCACCATCTTAAGAACAATATCGGCGATCCACGCAATACCGTCCTGATCGTCGGCTGGCAGGCCGAAAACACGCTCGGCCGCAAGATAGCCGAAAAATGGCCCGAGGTATCGATTTTCGGAGAGCAGTACAAGCTGCGCTGCCGCGTGGAGATATTTAACGAATTCAGCGCCCATGCCGACCGCAATGATTTGCTGAAATGGGCCGGCGCCGCTAAGGACAGGTGGCAAAAGGTATTCGTTGTGCATGGAGAGGAATCCGCCGCGCTGTCGCTGGCAGACGCCTTCACTGAACTGAGTTTAAAGCAGGTAGTGGTCCCCGAATACGGCCAGTGCTTTACGCTGTGACAGTTAATATTGACCCTTATAATAGTATTTAGATGGCCGAGTTCGCACTTAAACAATTTGAAGATTTACGTCAAGACTGGGATGACCTGCGCCGGAAGTCCCCGGCCAGGCTGCTGTTCTCTTCCCCCTCGTGGTGTGAGGTATGGTGGCAGCATTTCAGTGAAGACAACGAATTATATCTGGGCGCAGTAACCGAGCAGAAAAATATTATTGGCATCGCGCCCCTGCGCCTCAAAGACGGCATTTTATATTTCATCGGTAATACCCTGCTGCTGCACCTGACGTTCAGTAATCACAAGGTCATGGATCTTTCCCCGTTGCTTCCCGATTCCACCGCGTACCGATTGTTTACATCCGCGGCACGTGGCGGCAAAATTAAAGTTGAATGCCTGAATGATGACGTCAGCGTAGCGCTTGACCTTCCGCAGGATTTACCTGCATACCTCTCGCGGTTAAACAGTAAACAACGCCATGAGTTATTGAGAAAAGAACGGAGGTTACGCGAAGAGGGAGAAGTATCTTACGAGGTTAAAGCGGAGCCCGCAGCCGGGGATGTGGATATCTTCCTGGATTTTTTTCGTGAGAGCAGGGAGGACAAGAACAGGTTTCTTACCCCCGAGATGGAGTCCTTTTTTCGCGACATAATCGGGAGTGCCGCCGCCGACCGTACATTGCGCCTGGGGATGCTGAAACTTAATCAGGTTAACATCGCCGCAACTCTCTGCTTTGATTACCGTGGCGAAATATACCTGTATAACAGCGGGTATAACCCGGCTTACCGCTCGCTGAGCGCCGGCCTGTTATCTAAATACTACAGTGTCAAACAGAGCATAGAAACGGGCAAAAGCAGATATGATTTCCTCAGAGGGGCGGAAAGATACAAGTATCACCTCGGCGGTTCAGAGACACAGTTATTTAGATGTATAATAAATATTTAATACCGCTGCCGGTGAATAATTAATGGAACAACCCTTACATATAGCTATACTCAGCCTGCATAGCTGTCCCTACATTGTGCCCGGAGGTCGCTATACGGGCGGCATGAATATATACATCCGCAACCTGGCCAGGGAATTGAGCAACCGGGGACACAGCGTGGATATCTACACCTGCTCCCAGGCAAATTGTTCACAATGCGGCAAGGGCGATCTGGGTAAAAACATCAGGTTAATACACGTTGACAATATCGATTACAACCTAATTACAGAGACTACTTTAGAAAATAATATCGAGCGGATCACCAGATCGATACTGATTGGCGCACCGCGCTATGACCTGATATACAGCCATTACTGGTTTTCCGGGCTGGTGGGCACTAGGCTGAAAAGCGTGTGGCAGGTGCCACATTTCACTATGTTCCATACACTGGGCCTGCTTAAGAACAGCGCAGGGTTAGGGGAACTGGAGCCTCCCTACAGGGTTGCCGGCGAAATGTCGGTGGCACAGTCGGCCGACCACATCATCGCATCCACAGCAGGCGAAAAGAAGGAACTGGCCAGCCGCTATAAGGTAAACGCAAGTAAGATTTCAGTTATACCCTGCGGTATTAATAACGAGTTATTCAGGCCTGTGGATAAACAATACGCCAGGGTTACAACCGGACTCGGCACAAAAAGGACCATTCTCTTTGTGGGCCGGCATGACCCGCTGAAGTGCCTGGATAACCTCCTGGAGGCCACATCTTTGCTGAACCACCGCGACGATTTCCAGCTGGTGGTCATAGGCGACAACAGCCAACATCTTGACCAAATTCAAACAGAGCTGGGTGATCAACAACGAACCATCGGCAACGGCAATATTGTTTTTATCGGTTCAGTGCCGCATGAAAACATGTACCTGTATTACAATGCCGCGGATTTCTGCATAATACCGTCATATTACGAGAGCTTCAACCTGGTAGCCATAGAATCAATCGCCTGCGGCACACCCGTCCTGGCTACCGCAGTCGGTGAGATTCCCAGCCTGGCCGGCATGTGCGATTTATGCCGCATAATGGAGGATAATTCACCGGCCAATCTTGCCCGTCATATGGATGCCATGCTTGATTCCATCGGCCAAAATACGGGCGGCTGTACCGGCAACATGGTCCTGAAATATAGCTGGCGTTCGATAACAGACAGGCTGGAACGGGAATTTTCTAAGGCCACAGCGCTCCAATATTGTCATAAAGAAGCGGTACTTCACCGCTGAGAACTCCAAATAAATCAATATGGACTGGTTTTATGCAAGAATACGACGCGATGATTATAGCCCCGCACCCTGATGACCCTGAATTCGGCATCGGCGGCACGGTGGCCGGGTGGACACGAGATGGCCGCAGGGTTATCTATATTATCTGTACCAACGGAGATAAAGGTTCAGACGACCCCGAGATAACCTCAGAACGCCTGGCCGAGATACGCGCAACTGAGCAAAAGGAAGCGGCGCGGATGCTTGGTGTTAGTGAGGTTGTTTTCCTGGGACACGATGACCAATCGCTGGAAGACACGCCGGATTTCCGCAAAGAGATAGTCAGGGTTATAAGGACCTATAAACCGCATACGGTTGCCGCGCCCGACCCTTACCGTAAATATGTCTGGCACCGCGACCACCGCATTGCCGGCCAGGTGGTGCTCACCGCATTGCCGGACAGGTGGTGCTTGACGCCGTTTACCCACTGGCACGCGACCGGCTGGCATACCCTGATCTTGTAGACGGCGGCTTACTGCCTCACAAGGTAAAGGAACTGTTGTTCTGGGGTGCGGAACAGCCAAACTACTTTTCCGACGTTTCACACACCTGGGATCTCAAGATAGCAGCGCTGCGCTGCCATAAAAGCCAGGTCGGCCATTTCCCCAAAACCTGGGAGGACGGCTTTAAGACCATGCATGCCACGCGCGCTAAAGATAAAGGATATGAACTGGCCGAAGCTTTCTACCGCGTTGAATTGCCCTTCTGATCAGGCCGACCATTTCTCAGCCAGGTCACCGATCACCGGCAGCTTGAATTTCTCCCCCTGGTATGCCTTGATCATCAGGATTATCCAGAGCACCAGAGCCAGTAGCCCGACCAAGCCTCCTATAAGCCAACCGATTAACGGAATTACGTTTGCTATCCACATAATTATCATAAGAGCTACGAATGTAATTATGGACTGCATAGCGTGGAATTTCACGAACTTGCTGTCCTTCTCTATCAGGAAAAATACCAGGCCGCTGACCCAACCCAATATATAGCAAAGTAACCCCGCTACGTTCTCCTCAAGACCGGTCGATGATTTCGCCATTTGTCATACCTCCTCGTCATTTAATGCTATCAGGATATCTGTATCTTTACGGAACTGTCAATCTGTAACCATGCGTATAATGGGCAGTACGCTATATCTTCTTCCCTTCCCTCAGGGTCAATGCCACGACCATGCCGATCAGCAGAGAACCAAATATGATGACTGCTATGGCCCAGGCCGGCACATCCGCCGGAGCAAGAGGCGCCGTTTGCGGAGGTATATTTGTATTTGAGGCTGCATCGGCGACACCCGCACTGCCCGCACTGTTGTTGACCGGGCTGAGCGCCTGAACACCGTACGAATTGGCCCTTACCGGGAACCCCGGCTCGACCGTGAAAGGCCGGGCTTCCGACCAGGGGCTGATAGCCCACTGCCCGGTTACCGCCCGCGTCGTGCGCACCCTCCAGTAATAAGTATGCCCGGCTTCCAGCCGCCCGGGCGGATAGGAGAAAGCCGGTGAAACTGAATCGGCAGGCTGCAATATGCCGGAATCATATACTTTTAAAGTAAAGGCCGCATCGCGCGCTATCTGTACCTGGTAGTCGCTGGAATAGCAGTAATCCTCCCAGCTTAAATCCACCGAGGAATTCCTGCCGGTCACGGGGTCAACCGCCACCGTATCAGGCGCATCAGGCGCTACCTCAGCAACCTGCAGGGTTAAATATCTCGTCCTTATACCGGCATTATTGCTCACCGTCATTTTATAGGTGGTCGAATAATCGGGCTTAACGATTAGCTGCCCGGAGGGCGCGATATCTCCCACGTTCTGGTCGATATTTACCACCACAGCATTTTCCACCCTCCACGTCAGGATGGCGGTCTCTCCCCGGACAATGCCGGCGGGAGATATTTGAAATGTAATTATCTGCGGCAGCATGCCGGCCTGGTCCACTTCTCCACTCACCGGCAGGCTGAATAAACCCAGCCACGCCAGAACAAATGATACAACGATGACCGCCAACACGGCATGCGCAGCTAAATCTACGTCCCTGCGTACTTTTCCTGCTTTATCTGACATCATCTTCACCCTGTTACACATCTAATTATATACCTTACTATAAATGAAGGAACAGGCCTTCAGGCCTGTCAGCAAGAGCGGGCGCAGCTAAAGCAACGCCCCTACGGTGAAGTTCTGTAGGGGCGGGTTTTTAAACCCGCCCGAAGCGGGCCCACTTGAAGGTACGCCCCTGTGGGACGGTTTTTCATTTCGCACGTGTTTTCTCCAGGTAATCATTATACTCGGTGAGTTTGAGCAGTACCCTGGCCGCGCGTTTACCCGATGTGTAGTCATAGTGATTGCCGATCAGCTTGACCTGCTCCTCGGTGAAAGTTGTGGTGATAACAGGTTTGCCATAGCTTTCGATCCATTGCCCGCTCAGCGCGCGCATCAGGCGCCCTATCATATCGTTGATTATATCCATGCGTGTCCTGCCGCTGTTGGCCAGAGAGGCTGTGCCATTGGCCAGATCGAGCAGGTTATTTACCAGGACATCGTCGATTTTTCCCGAGCGCTTGGCCGCTATTACCATAGATGCCAGGTCCTCGATCTCCATCTTATCCTGGATGCCCAGCACCCAACCCAGCATGTTTATCAGGGTCTTAATAGCAGTCTCGACCTTATACACATTGTCCGATTTAATGTCCTCGATAATCGGGATGATGGCCTTGAGCGCTGAATCGCGCTGTGCGGATTCCTCAGGCTTCATCCGCTTCTCTTGCTCAGTGCGCTGCTGCAACAGCAGGTTGCCGAAGAGCGAGAATCCCCCGAACCCCATAAAAATCAGCGCATCCACCGTTTTTATGTCAAGCAACCAGGCAGGTGCGATCAGGTAGGCGATGAAATTGCGGTCGCCGGCCGGGTCGACCGGGTTGCCGCGGCTCCAGCGGGGCGGGAATATCTTATCCAGTTCCTGGATGGTTTTGTCCGGTAGTTTCACCACGTTCAGCCCGCCTTCCTCGCAGGCGTCCGCGCACAACACGCCATAGCTGCCGCCCGGGGTAATTATGGCCACGTTGCGGCCATTAGGCAGCGGTTGCGTTAAAAACCCGATGGCAACATCCAGCATCTCCTCGGGTCCATCCACACGCACAACCCCCATTTTCTTAAAGGCCGCATCGTAGACCCGATCGCTGCCTGCCATAGCGCCCGAATGCGACTTGATGGCCTTGGCGGCCGCTTCCGTCTTGCCCGGCTTCAACACGATGACCGGCTTCTTTTGTGTTACCCTTGATACCACCTCGGTAAACCTGGCGCCGTTATTCAGCCCCTCGATATAGGTCATAATGACCTTAACTTCCGGGTCTTCCCCGAAATACTCTATATAGTCCTCGATCTGCACGTCCGCCGCGCAACCGCAGCTCACGTAGTGCCGGAAGCCGACCCCGCGCTCATATCCCGCCACCACGACTGCCGCGCCAACGTTGCCGCCCTGCGACACGAAGGCCAGCGGACCGTCCTTGACCAGCAACGGCATCATGAAAGCAGCCAGCGAGGATGATGCACTCCAGTAGCCCATGCAGTTGGGGCCGATAAACCTTATATTGCCCCTTTTCGCTATTGCGTACACCTCGTCCTGAAGCTTCTTGCCCTCGGGACCGATCTCGGCAAAGCCGGCCGAGATGATTACCGCCGATTTGACCCCCTTCTGCACACACTCTTCCATGGCAGCCGCCACCCGCTCAGAGGGTATAGTGAAGACTGCCAGGTCCACCGGCCCGGGTATATCCGTAACCTTTTTATATACCTTCAGGCCCTGTATCTGTTCCTCGTGGTTATTAACCGGGTAAATAGGCCCCTTGAAAGTATGTATAAGGCTGGTAATGGTAGAAAAGCCCCACTTGTTCCGGTTGTTAGTAGCACCGATGTGCGCCACGGATGTGGGGTTAAATAAGGGGTCCAGTTCCTTCGTTATATCTCTTTCCATCATCTCACCCTCGTATAACCAAATAATACAGTAACTAAGCCCATAAAAAAAATGCCTTGAGGTTCAAAGCATCTTGCTATATAATAGCACCCCAATGGGCGCCGTTCAAATTCAGGGGACATGATTCCATATTAATCTTATACGCCTTAAGTCCCGGCGCTTGAAATTCATTAATTCATAAGGAGCTGATTATGATAAAAACCCGCTTCACTGAACTTTTCGGCGTCAAGCACCCCATCATGTTGGCCGGCATGAACTGGATCACCACGCCGGAATTGGTGGCTGCCGTTTGTAACGCTGGCGGCCTGGGCATCTTTGCTACGGCCCGGTGCACACCGGAAGAGACCCGCAAGATGATACAGGAGATACGCAAGCTTACCGACAGGCCTTTCGGCATCAACCAACTGCTCATCCTGGGACAGGTAGCCCGCGACACCATCCAGGTGGCCGTCGAGGAGAAGGTGCCCGTGATCAATTACACCCTGGGCAAACCCTGGTTCATCGACCAGGTCCATAGCTACGGCGGCAAGGTCATCGGGACAACAGCGTTCGTCAAGCACGCCATCAAGGCCGCTGAACTGGGCTGCGACGCCATCATCGTCACCGGCACAGAGGCTGCCGCCCACGGGGAGGAGGCTTCCACGCTGGTCATGCTGCCCATCGTCGCCAGCAAGGTAAAAACGTGCATCATATCGGCCGGCGGCTACGGCGACGGCAAGGGCCTGGCGGCAGCTTTAGCTCTGGGCGCGAGCGCCATATCCATGGGTACCCGCTTTGCCCTGACCAGGGAGAGCATGGTCCACGATAACTTCAAGCAGCTGTGCCTTAAGGCCAGCGAGAATGATACGATTGTAAGCACCAAGTTCGATGGTCTGCGCGGCCGCGCTCTCAAGACACCTGTCACCGAGCGTATCGCCAGGGGAGGGTTCCCGCTGGTTGACGCCTTCCGCGGCGCTTACGAAACCAAGCAACTGCTCAACCTCAGCTGGCCGCAGTTCATCGGCATGAGCTTCACCATGATGGGTGCCGACAGCGACCATCCCTTCTGGGTGCAGGCGCGCCAGGCCGCCGGCTACCGCCGTCACACGCAGGCTCTCTACCAGGGCGACATGAAAGAAGGCATCTTCTTCGCCGGCCAGATACTCGGCGCCTGCAATGACCTTCCCACCGTTCCGGAGTTGATAGACCGTATCATAGTCGAAGCCGAGGCTACTATTAAGAGCACCTCTGCCATGCTGGTCTGATAACCGGCTGGTGAATTGATAATATAAAGGGGAAGCGTCGTACCGCTTCCCCTTTATTTATTGCCTCGATATTGCTCAGCTTATGTTGAGCCGCTGGGTGGAGCCCTTAAGTATGCCTTCGGCTTCCTTTACTATCCTTTCCACCACTTCCTTACAGGTGGCCACGTCGTGGATAAGGCCGATAGATTGCCCGACCGGCATCAGGGCATCTTCCGTATTACCGTCGGCCCAGACCGTCTGCTGGCGCAAACCCGAGAGCAGTGGCGCCATCTCTTCCAACTTGGCATGCCTGGCTTCCATGTCCTGTACCTTTTTCACCCAGGCGTTCTTCAGCGCTCGTCCCTGCAGTTCGATGGTCTTGCCATATAGCACCGTATCGAATTCCTGGCGTCTGATCAGTTCATCCTTGACCTTCTCGTTCATCTGGCATTCCTTAGTCGCCATGAAGCGTGAGGCCATCATTACGCCTTCCGCGCCGAGCACCAGCGCCGCCGCCAGCGTCCTCCCATCCGCCATACCACCGGTGGTGATAACCGGTATCTTCACTGATTCCGCCATGCGGGGTGTCAGTACCACGGTTGTAACATCGTCGCTCAAAGGATGCCCACCTTCTTCTACACCCGCCGCGATAACCGCGTCGTACCCGGCATGGTCAGCGTGTATGGCGTGCCGCACCGAGCCGACCTTGTGAATGAATTTAACTCCCGCGTCGTGCCCTCTTTTAATGGCGTCGGGGCCGAAGAATTTATCCACCGGGGCGCCCGATATCTCGAAGGCCGCCACTTTTTCCGCCAGGCAGGCGTCGAACCAGTCGAGATACATCTCCTTAGTAATCCTGAACGAAGGCAGCAGCGACAGGTTCACCGAGAACGGTTTATCCGTCATCTCACGTGTCTTCCTGATGGCCGCGGCTAATTCCGCGCCAGTGTCATAATTAGCCGCCGTGATATTGCCCAGCGCGCCGGCGTTGCTGACCGCCGCGCAGAGGTCAGGTTTGCACAGCCACATCATACCGCCGCACATTATCGGGTGTTTAATGCCAAAAAGTTCGGTCATCCGCGTTTTCATTTCTCGTCTCCTCAGTCAACCAACTTAAAAAATTTTAGCGATTATAACACGTGCTCCGCTTGAAAACAAAGAATTTAAATACAACTTCGCCTGCCTTTGACATTAAAGGCCATTTTTGAGATTATTACCGTTTGGTAGCCACGATAATAAATAAGGGAGGTTCCTCGCCCGTGAAAACCAGAATAACAGAACTCTTTGGTATACAGCACCCGGTATTGCTTTCAGGTATGGCCTTTGTCAGCCTTCCCAAGCTGGTAGCCGCTGTCAGCAACGCCGGCGGACTCGGCATCTTCAATAGTGTTGCCAATACGCCCGACCAGCTTAAAGGCATTATCCAGGAGATAAAATCCTTGACCGATAAGCCGTTTGCCATCAATGCCACACTCATCTTCCCCAACGGCAAGGAGAACGCCGAGGTTGCCCTGGCCGAGAAGGCTCCGATCATCAACTTCGCATTGGGCAAAGGCGACTGGATAATCAGGCAGGCGCACACCTACGGCGGCAAGGTCATCTCCACCGTCGCCACCGAACGGCATGCCGTTAAAGCAGCAGAGCAGGGCGCCGACGCCATCATCGTTACCGCCCATGAAGCAGCCGCGCACGGCAGCGAGGTCGGGGGCATGGTGCTGCTTCCCCAGATAGCCAGCAAGGTAAAGATACCCATCATCTCAGCCGGCGGCTATTGTGACGGCCGCGGCCTGGCCGCCGCCATGGCGCTGGGCGCCGACGCCATCGCCATGGGTACCCGCTTCGTGGTCACCCAGGAGTGCGACGTGCATCCCAATATCAAGCAGACCGCCATGAAAACCCTCATGGAGGAGACTATTTACTCAGCCGGCATCGACGGCCTTCCCGGCCGCTGGTATGCCAATAAGCGCGCCATCGAGATGTCCAACAGCAAGACCTCTTATATAGATGCACTGAAGGCCGGTTGGGCATTGCGGAAACAAGTAGACACGCCCATATGGAAACTGCTCTTCGGCAGCCTGCAGAAAAGAGGGGTACAGGAATTAGCCCAACAGGCCATCGGCATCGACGCCCTGGGCAAGATATTAGACGATGGCGACCTTGAAAACGGCGTAGTGCCCTTCGGGCAGGTAGTAGGCCGCATACGCGATCTGCCCACCTGTAAAGAGGTGATCGAACGCATCGTAGCCGAAGCGGAAGAGATTATCCGGGCGCTGCAGAGCAAGGTTTAAGAAGGCGCAATCCTCACATTTCCAGCGCGGTACACTATAAGGGCGGCCTCCAGCCATTTTTTCAGGGCGCTTATTAATATACACAAGCATTTATTAAAGTTGGGTAGTATCAAGATCAACCGGGCGCAGGACTTTAGTACTATTTGTATGTTACTTAAAGTACATTTACATTGACGCACAAGAAAACTCTTTGATAAACTACAGACCGGCGGCGAAGATAGGAATGAATATTCAGGAGGCAAGTTGATGGATGCGTATTGCATGAAATGCAAAGCCATTAGGGAAATGAAGAATATCAAGGCCGTCAGGATGAAGAATGGCAAACCGGGCACCCAGGGTGTCTGTATAAAATGCGGTACCAGGATGTTCCGCATCGGCAAAGCATAATATAAGACGACACAATACAAAAGCAGTAATAGTCTATTTCTGCTTTTTGGTTTTTTAGTCTATTCAGAATATTTCCACAGATATCGGACGGCACAACGCATCTGTTGTTGTCCAACGATTTTGCCAACCCCTTTCACTATTATGCTAATATTTGGGTTACCGGGAAAATTTACGGGAGAAGGCATTGGCTGATAAGAAAGAAAAACCAGACCTTGAAAAATACACCAGGACCGTCGCTCTCAAAGACGGCTCTGTCTTACACCTGAGAACGATTACAACCGATGATGAGGACAGGCTTATGTCCTTTTTCCTGCGGTTGAGCGGGCGTACCATCTACCTGCGCTTTCATCACGTTCTGACCAACCTATCAAGGGAGGAAGCCCACCAGTACACGGTCATAGATTACAACCTTTTATAGTCGAGGACCCTCACCAGCGCAAGGGTATCGGCACGCACCTGCTGGAACTGCTGGCGGTGGCTGCGCTGGAAAATGGCATCGACATCTTTGAGGCTGAGGTTCTTCAGGAAAACAGCGACATGATTGATGTGCTTCAGGATAGCGGCTTCAACCAACTCAGCAAGATAGTAGAATCACGCGGGTGGAGGGGCGTTTACAATATCTCCCCCACACCGTTAGCTGAGCAAAAATCGGCCGAGAGGGAGAAGATCGCCTCGATCGCCTCAATACGCAAATTTATGTTCCCGCGCTCGATTGCAGTCATCGGGGCATCCAACAAGCCGGGCATTGGCAACGCACTGGTTAAGGACCTCATCAAGAACGAGTACAAGGGCATCATCTACCCGGTCAACCCCAAGGATGAGGTAGTCTCATCAATTAAGGCCTACCCGTCAGTGCTGGATATACCGGGTGACGTTGACATGGCGCTGGTAGCCATAGCGGCGGAGAGGATGCAGCCCATTATCGAGGAATGCGGCAGGAAGGGGGTCAAAAGCCTGGTCATCATCACTGCGGGCTTTTCGGAGATGGGAGGGGAAGGCATAGAACGTGAGAAAAAGCTGCTTAAGACAGCCGGGGCCTACGGTATGCGCATCATCGGGCCCAATTGCCTGGGCATCCAGAATACCAACCTCTCAGTCAATATGAATGCCAGCTTCGCGCCGATCTACCCGCTGCACGGCAAAACGGCCTTCGGCAGCCAGAGCGGGGCGCTGGGCGGGGCCATCATCAGTTACGCCATCCAGATCAACCTGGGACTCTCCAACTTCGTCAGTATCGGCAACGGGGCCGACGTCACGGGCAACGAGCTCCTGCAATACTGGGCCGAGGATCCTGATACCAACCTCATCCTGCTCTACCTCGAATCGTTCGGCAACCCGCGCAAGTTCGCGCGTATCGCGCGTGAAACGACCCTGAAGAAGCCCGTTGTCATAGTTAAAAGTGGGCGCTCAGCGGTAGGGGCACGTGCGGCGGCCTCCCATACAGGGGCGCTGGCCTCAAGTGATGTAGCCACCGAGGCGCTCATCAAGCAGACGGGCATGCTGCGCTGCAACACTCTTGAGGAGCTGTTCGATACTGCGCTGCTGCTCTCCAACCAGCCGGTGCCCAGGGGCAACCGGGTAGCTATTTTAACCAACGGCGGAGGCGCGGGCATCATGGCCGCCGATGCGCTGTCGGCCAAAGGCTTTCAGCTTCCTATCCTATCTGAAAAGGCGCGGAGCGTTCTGAAGACATGCCTCCCGCCCAAGTCGAGCTATATGAACCCGGTGGATACAACGGCCGCGGTGTCCCCCGACCAGTACCGGCAGGCGCTCAAGGTTCTCCTCGAAGAGGACATAGACGCGATGATCATAATCTACATCCCGCCTATGCAGTTCCTCATCGAGCTGATGCAGCAAGTTATCAGCGAGATGGCCCCGGAGTTCCGCAAAAAGGGCATACCCGTCCTGGCCAATTTCCTGGGACTTGAATCTAGGCTGATAGTGGGTTCGAAGGAGGAGGGCTACGTACCCACCTATGTCTTCCCGGAATCTACAGCCTATGCTCTGGCCAAGTCATATGAATACAGCGAGCGCCTGAAGAGGCCGGAAGGTACAATCCCCATCTTCGGCGATATCGATAATACCAGGAGCGAAGCGGTCATCAAGGCCGCGCTGGCCAGGACGGAGCGCTATCCAGTCTGGTTAGATACGAAGGAGATAGTTGACCTGTTCTCGGCCTATGGCATTAAATTCGCCCAATCGGGGGTTGCCGCCACACAGCAGGAGGCGGTTAAAATGGCGGGTAACATCGGCTACCCAGTGGCGTTAAAGCTGTTCTCTTCCACCATCTCGCACAAGACAGACGTGGGCGGCGTGATACTGAACCTGAAATCGGCAGACGAAGTGAAGAAAGCATACGTACAGATAGAGCAAAACCTGGAGAAGCTCTCGCGGAGGGCGGAGATGCAGGGCGTGACCATCCAGAGGATGCTGTCCGGCGGTGTTGAACTCATCGTGGGTGTGACACAGGACAAATTCTTCGGGCCGCTCATCATGTTCGGCCTGGGCGGTATTTACACCGAACTGTTCAAAGACGTGGATTTCAGGATACACCCGCTGACGGACTATGACGCCAGAGAAATGCTGGCATCGTTCAAGGCCCATAAGTTATTGTACGGCTGGCGGGGCGCGCCGCCCTCGGATACCGCGGCTATCGAAGACCTGTTGCTCAGGGTTTCGGCCATGATCGAGGATATACCCGAAATACAGGAGCTTGACCTCAACCCGCTGATAGCCATGCCGGAAGGGCAGGGTTGCGTAGTCGCGGACGCCAGGATATCCGTCTCCCCGGTTTCGGTATAATATAGACGTACTGGCTCTTTCAGGCTATTAATAATGGAGTGCATCGATGACGGCGGAACTGGACGGTAAAAGCTTCGAGAAATACTCGATAAGCGTGGCCCTCAAGGACGGCTCGAGTCTGCATTTGAGGCCAATAAAGATGTCTGACGAAGAGAGGCTGCTGGCGCTTTTCAGCCGCATGAGTAAGCAGACTATTTACCTGCGCTTTCACCACGTCCTCACCCACATGTCGCGGGAGGAGGCGCGCCGCTTCTGCACGGTGGACTTCGTGGACACCTTCGCGCTGGTGGGTACACTGGGAGAGGCAGAGGAGGAACGCATCATTGCGGTGGGCCGCTACGCCCGGCAGCCGGGCGCCAACAGGGCGCAGATCGCCTTCGAGGTTGAGGATAAGTACCAGGGGTTGGGCATCGGCACACACCTGCTGGACCAGCTTGCTTATACAGCGCGTGACAAGGGCATCACCATGTTCGAGGCCGAGGTGCTGGCTGAGAATAAGGACATGATGAACGTGCTCATCAACAGCGGCTTCAACCTGCAGCGCCAGTACCAGGGCACAACTTACATAGGCATCATGGATCTCGCCCCCACTGACGTGGTCGAGCAGAAATCGTCTGAACGCGAGAAGTTCACCTCCATAGCATCACTGCGCGCCTTCCTCAACCCTAAATCGGTAGCGGTGATCGGCGCCTCGCGCCGGCCCAACACTATCGGCAACTTCGTCTTCCGCAACCTTATCCAGCAGGATTTTAAAGGAGTAGTCTACCCGGTCAACCCCAACGCCGAGGTGATAGCCGCCGTCAAAGCCTACCCGTCCATCCTGGACATCCCCGGCGACATCGACCTGGCCATCATCAGCATACCTGCCGACAAGGTGCAGCAGGTGGTGGAGGAATGCGCACACAAGGGCGTCAGGGGTGTCGTGGTACTCACCTCGGGCTTTTCCGATATCGGCGCGGACGGAATGGAACGGCAGAACAAGCTCGTCAATACCATCCGCAGTTACGGAATGCGTATGCTGGGACCTAACTGCATGGGCATGATCAACACCAACCCCGAAATAAACCTGAACGCCACTTTCTCGGCCGTTGTACCGCCACCCGGCAACATCGCCTTCGCGACGCAGAGCGGCGTCCTCGGCTCAGCCATTTTAATGTACGCCCCCAACCTCAATATCGGCCTCTCCCCCTTCGTCAGCATCGGCAACCGCGCGGACGTCTCCAGCAACGAACTGCTGCAATACTGGGAGGACGACCCCGACACCGACGTGGTGCTGCTCTATCTTGAATCATTCGGCAACCCGCGGAAGTTCACACGCATCGCGCGCAGCATCACGGCCAAAAAGCCGGTAGTTGCGGTGACCAGCAACCGCACACCGTTGCAAGTGAGGGTCAGCAACTCGCAGACCGGCTCCATGGCTACCGACGAGGCCGCCACCGAGGCGCTCTTCAAGCAGGCAGGCATCTTGAGGGCAGACACGCTGGAAGACCTCTTCGATACAGGCAGCCTGCTGGCCAACCAGCCCCTGCCGCTGGGCAACAGGGTAGCCATCATCTCCAACGCCGGTGGACCTGCACTGCTCACCGCGGATGCCTGCAAGGCGCGGGGCCTGGAGATACCCGTCCTATCCTCAAATACAACAGCTCAGCTTAAGGCGCTGCTGTCCCCACGTGCCAACTCATCCAACCCCATCGACATGTCACCGGAATTTGCCATCCCTCAATACCGTGACGCGCTGAAACTGCTGCTAGCCGACGAGAACGTTGATATAGTAGTGGTTATCTTCATACCGCCCATCTTGAAGCTGTCAGAGGAATTCGCGGCCATCATCAGGGAGGTCGCTCCGCTCTTCCGCGAGCGCGGCAAACCGCTGGTTACCTCGTTCCTCGGCCTGAGAGGCGCACGCATAGAACTCGGCTCCAGGGAAAACAGGTACGTACCCTCCTTCGCCTTCCCCGAGTCGACTGCCGGCGCGCTCTCGCGTGCGCTTGAATTCAGCCAGCGGCTGAGAAAGCCGACCGGCAAGATTCCCGAGTTCTCGGATATTAATAAGGAAAAGGCCGAAGGCATCATCCAATCGGCTCTGGCAAAAGCAGGCAAAGACCAGGTTTGGCTCGATGCTGAATCCATCCTCGGCCTGCTCGATTGCTACGGCATAAGGTTCGTCACTCTCAAGCTGGCAAAAACGCCTTCTGAAGCATCAGCCGCCGCTGAAGAGGTGGGGTGCCCGGTTGCCGTGAAGATACTATCCTCCACCATCTCGCAAAAGACGGATGTGGAAGGCGTCGTACTCGACTGCCGGAGCCGCGGCGAGGTAGAGAAGGCTTTCGTCCGCATCAGCGACAACGTGCAACGTATCGGCAAGCCGGAGGATATGCAGGGCGTCATCATCCAGAAAATGGTGCAGGGCGGCATCGAGGTCATAGTCGGCATCACCCAGCATCCCGCCTTCGGCCCGCTCATTATGTTCGGCCTGGGCGGGATATACGCGGAGCTTTTTAAGGACGTGACCTTCAGCATCCACCCGCTGACGGATTTAGACGCACACGATATGGTCAGGGCGGTCAAGGCCTACCAGTTGCTGGAGGGGTGGCGGGGTTCAAAGAGGGCGGATATACCGTCCATCGAGGATCTGCTGCTGCGGATCAGGTACTCGAGATGGACCTCAACCCGGTCAAGGTATTGAACGATGGAGACGGCTACCTGGTGGTAGATGGCCGCATACTGGTAAGCGCCAACGCCGAGTGAATGCCTCTTTCTAAGGGTGCACACGGTTATGTCATATTTCAATTAAAATTTGAGCGGGCTTGATCAGTATGATCGTTTAAAGGATGGATAGGATACTATGAAAAAATGGCTTATCGCTGTTGTCTCGGTGCTGGTACTGCTGGCCGTAGTGGTTTCAGTGGCCATGTGGAATGCCAATGGCAACCTGATCGATTTAATCGCCGGCCAATCCCAGCCGGAGCCGAAAACACTGCAAACGGACATCAGTTTCAAAGGTGCGGAAGCCGGCCAAACGTACACGGCACAGGTCAGCGTCGATACCGGTGTCCCGGTCAATATAGTTTCTAAAGAGTATATATCCTTTGCCATTGATTCCTCGCAGGTAGTTGGCGGCAAGTGGTCCGGTCTTCAATTTCAACCAGCCACGGCTCGACACAATGGCACAGGCGCTGGCCCCGGCCTACCTGCGCATCGGCGGCTCCGAGGCCGACAAGATTTATTACGCAATGCAGGACACATCTGGTTTCCAGCCCAATGCGCCACCAGGGTATAAATCGGTCATGACCGCCAAACAGTGGGACAACGTGAATGGCTTTGCCACCCGCAACGGTCTGCAACTGGTATTCACACTTAACGCCGGCCCAGCCTCCAGGAAGGCAGATGGAAGCTGGGATGGCACAAATGCGACCGAGTTGCTCAAATACACTGCGGAACACGGCTACCGTGTCGCACTCTGGGAGCTGGGCAACGAATTGAATATCTTCTGGTTCGTCCACGGGATGAAGGCCCAGGTCTCTCCCCAACAATACGATAAAGACCTGTCGGCCGCCCGTGCGCTGGTAAAGCAATACATGCCATCATCCCACTTTTCCGGGCAGGGTAGCGCTTTCTGGCCGCTGCTGGGCGAGCCGCTGTCATTATTCTACGGCTATATGCCCCAGTATCTGGCAAGGTCTAACGACAAAATAGACCTTGTATCGTGGCACTATTACCCACAGCAATCCAGGCGGGGCCCGATTGCCTCGAGGCGCGCTTTCCCGTCTCGCCTGCTCGACCCAAAAAACTTGGATGAAGCCAAACACTGGGCGGATCAAATCAAGCAATGGCGTGACCGCTACGCGCCGGGCAAACCGATCTGGCTGGGGGAAACCGGCAATGCCCAGTTCGGCGGAGAGCCGGGGCTTTCGGACGTTTACCTGGGCGGCCTGTGGTGGATGGACCAGCTCGGTCTACTGGCCCGCGCCGGCCATGATACCGTAGTGCGCCAGAGCCTTACCGGCATGAATTACGGCATGATAGATGATGCAGACCTTGCACCCAGGCCGGACTACTGGAACTCGCTGCTCTGGAAACGTCTGATGGGCACGCGGGTCTACGACGTGAAGGTCGGTGGAGACCCATCCGGAAAATTGCGCGCCTATGCGCACAGCGGTGCAGGCGATGACCATGGCTCGTTGACTGTCCTGCTCATCAACCTCGACCACCAGCGCAGCGCCGCTGTCTCTTTCCCCGCCATCAAGAGCAATAACAGCCAGATTTATGAGTTCACCACGCCGGATATCTTCAGCAAAGAGGTACTGCTGAACGGCAGCGAACTCAAATTCGCCCCCGATGGCAGCATGCCTGCAATACACGGCCGGCAGCAGCCGGAAGCAGGTGTTCCCAATGTCACCCTCAACCCGATTTCATATTGTTTCGTCACGTTTAAACAGCAGTGAGTTGCACAGGGTTCCGGCCATCGGCCAGGGCAAAGACGCGATGGGCTACGGGCACATCTAACCTTGTGAGTACTGCTATTTCAGGTCCTGGATAATAGAACGGGCGATCATTGCCCATACCATGGGGTCCCCGCTGGCGCCGTTGTGCACCACGATCGCATTATGGCCGGGGCTGATATAAATGATCTGACCTCCCGGGCTCCCTGTAGCAGTGTAGTCGTATGTCCCATCCTTGTTAACCATACCCCACCAGTGATACTTGTAATATCCGCCTGCATTCTTCCAGGCCTGGTCGTTCATCCATGGCCTATTGTCGTTGGGATCGGGCGAGGTCGCCTCTTTAACCCAACCCGCAGGCAATATTTGTTTGCCTTCCCACCTGCCATCATTCAGAAAAAGACGTCCGAACTTGGCGAAATCGATGGAGCGCGCGTTGAAACCGCTGGCGGCCTGTTCAAAACCGTCCTGCTCGCTATCCAGGCTCCAGGAAGCGGGAAATTCCATTCCGAGTTGTCTCCACAGCTTTTCCTCGGTGTATGCAGATATAGTCTTATGGCTGGTGCGCTCTACAATCATGCCTTCTAAAAGCGGGTAATAATCATCGTAGAGGAAATAAGCGCCGACCGGTTCTTTACCTGCCCTCAGATTCAGGACATGAGCCCTCGAATTGGGCATATAATACATCAATGCTTCATCATAGAATGGCTGGGCCAGTATGAAGGCATCGCGAGGCAGCAAGGTAAAGGCGATACCGGAATTCATCACCAGGAGATCACGTATGGTCATGGTGTCTAACCCGCGGCCTTTGAGTTCAGGCAAGTATGAAATCACCGTGTCGTCTATACTGTGTATATAGCCATCTTGCACGGCCAGGCCCACGAGCGTTGAAGTTATCGACTTGGCCATAGAGAAAGACCTGTTAATTGAATCGCGCTGGTAGCCGTTGAGGTATTTCTCATAGAGGACGGTGTCATCTTTGATAACGATAAAAGCCGTCGAGTCGGACGTAGCCAAATAGGATTCAAAGTCAATTGTTGTGGTGTTGCCCGGGGGATATGTGTAAGTTATTTTCCCGATCTGCAGCGGTTGCGCGGTGGTCTTGAACTTGAAGACCGGCGGCTGGTTTTCAACAGCGCGTGCCGGGAACACCCGCTGGTAGTCCTGGATCGTCGCCTCGTTATAAACCAGCACACGGTAGGCATATTCAGGCCCATACATTATGGCAATGGTTGACAACAGTCCCAGGAACAAAACAACCGGCACACCGATAACAACTAAGACCGCGATCAAAACGCCGTTTTTCTGCTTCGCAGATAAGCCCGGCATCACAAGCCTCCTTTTACAAATCTTTGGCAACCGGATATCCCCTTCCAATCTACCACGCAGAGGCTATCGCATCAAATAGGAGAAGCTCATGTTTCAATTTGTTCACTGAGAGATTATTATGAGAAGAGTTCTGCGACATAAAATGTTCATAAGGAGGCGAATAATCACCATGGAATGGCTGGCGGAGGGCCTGGCCATGTGCTACATGGGAATTTTGACATTGTTGGTTACCGCGATTGTCGGAAGAGCTGCTGCCAGTTAGTACGTCGAGACATTCAGTTCTTCCATTTTGCCGGTGACCATGAAGACTACCCGCTCACAGATGTTGGTCACCCTATCACCCGTGCGCTCCAGGTTATGCCCTACCCAGATCAGCCTGGTGGCCCGCGTGATGGTGCGCGGGTCCTCCATCATGAAGGTTAACAGCTCCCTGAAAACTTGGTCGTAGAGGTTGTCGACCTCATCGTCTTCCGCCACTATTTTGCGGGCTGCTTCGGCATCATGGGAGATGAATGCATTCAAGCTCCTGCGCAGCATATCAATGACTTTCTCGTTCATACGCGGCAGGTCGATGAGTGGCTTTAAAGGCGGTTCATCCCCTATCATCAGCGCGATCTTGGCATTGCCCGCGGCATGGTCACCCATCCTCTCGAGGTCGGTGACGATGGACAGGACAGCCAGCAGTGTCCTGAGATCGCTGGCCATAGGCGACTGGCATGACATGGTATCGAGCAGCCTTTCCTCTATCTCGAAGCGCTTCTTATTCACATTGCTGTCTTCGATAAGCACCTGTTTGGCCAAGTCAAGGTCGCGTGTTTTCAAAGCCTGCATCGACCTCTCCAGCGCTTTTTCGATCATGCTGCCCATGACCAGCACCTCGTCCTGTAATTCGCGAAGATTCCTATGGTAAGCTTCCCTTGGCATGTTCAAACCTCCTTTAACCGAAACGCCCGGTAATGTAATCTTCTGTCCTCTTGTCTTTAGGCACCGTGAATACTTCCCTGGTGTGGGAATATTCTAGCCGAGCAGGGCTCATCCATCAGGATTATCTCCGGCTCGATCGCAATGGCCCGCGCGATACAAAGGCGCTGCTGCTGGCCACCGGAAAGCGAGGACCCCGGCTGGTCGAGCTTGTCCCTAACCTCATCCCACAGGGCGGCTTTCCTCAGGCTGCGCTCGACAACGTCCTGCAGGTCACTGCGCCTGCTCCAGAAACGTGTCAGTGTTATACCCGACGCGACATTGTTGAAGATGGACATGGTAGGAAACACGCTGGCCCTCTGAAAAACCATGCCTACGCGGCGGCGTATATCGACGGGGTCGACACCGGGGGCGTAAATATCCTGGCCATCCTTGAGAACTTGCCCACTCACCCTCCCACCTTCCACTACCTCGTGCATGCGATTGAGGCAACGTATAAAAGTGGATTTGCCGCAGCCGGAGGGCCCGATCAGGGCGGTAATGGCCTGTTTGCCTATGCCCATGCTGATATCATTTATCACTATTTTATTGCCGTACCAGGCATTCAGATCCTTTACTTTTATAATGCACCTGGGCGGTTCGTGTAGCGCCGGTTTATTATCAGGAGCTTCCACAGTAACAATGGGTCTGAATAAATCATTCATCATTGTGATATTTCCTCTGATTCACTTTCAATGGTGATCACTATTTTCTCCTGTTGCTGACCAACCTGACCACGATATTGATGCCCAGCACTAATATCACCAGCAGGAAGGCCGCGGCCCAGGCCTGTTTTTGCCAGTCACTGTAGGGTGACAACGCATATCGATATATTTGTAAGGGTAACGCCCCGATAGGAACAGTTAAACCCTGTACGCCGAAAGCGCTGCCCAGGGCAGTGAATATCAGCGGCGCTGTTTCCCCCGCGACGCGCGCCACGGCCAGCATTATGCCGGTGACTATGCCTGTCGTGGCACCCGGTATAATTACGCCCAAAATAATGCGCCACCGGCTGATACCGAGGGCTAATGCCGCTTCACGCTGGGAACCGGGCACCAGTCGAAGTGACTCCTCGGCCGTGCGCGCCACCACGGGGATCATGATGATGGCCAGGGCAACGCCGGCAGATAGCGCAGAGTATGAGTGTAAAGGGCGGACGAGTAGGGCATAGGCGAAAACACCCACTATGATCGATGGCACGCCGGCCAGTATATCGGCTGCAAAGCGAATGGCCGAGGCCATCTTCGGCCCTGCAAACTCGGCCAGGAATATGCCTGCCAGTAGCCCGACGGGCAGGGCGATGGCTGAGGCAAGCCCCACCAGTATAAAGGTGCCGAAGATATCATCACGCATTCCTCCTCCGGACTCACCCACCGGTTTGGCTGCCTGCGTTATGAAATCCAGATTAAAGTAAGTGACGCCATTGATGACCGTATATCCAAGTATCAGGACGAGAAATATTATGGTTATAGCTGCCGCGCAGCCGCACAGGACGAGCATCAGCCTGTTGAACCACCTGCGCCGCAAATACCCTTCGGTCCTTTTCATTCACCTCCTCCCCTGACGGATATGCTTCGCCATACCAGCAGGCGTGCGATTATATTGACCAGCAATGTGATACCGAAAAGCACCAGCGCCAGCTCTATCAGGCTGCCTATATACAGATCACCCGAGGCCTCACTGAATTCGCTGGCCACTTTGCTGGCGATGGTAACACCCGGCGAGAACAACGATGGTGTCAGATTATAAGAGTTGCCGATAACCATGGTTACCGCCATGGTCTCACCCAGGGCACGGCCCAACCCGAGGATTACCGCACCGATCAGTCCCGAACGGCAATAAGGCAGCACCGCCCGGGTTATCATCTCCCAGCGCGTGGCTCCCAGTGCCAGCATGGCCTCTCGCTGGGTTACCGGTACGGCGCGCATGACGTCGCGGCTGACGGCCGTAATAATCGGGATCACCATAATAGCCAGGATAATTCCCGCAGAGAGAAAGCCCACACCGAACGGCGGCCCTTGGAAAAACGGCAAAAAACCCAGGCTGCTGCCCAGCCATTTCTCGATGGGGTCCCGGATGAAGGGAACCATGACGAATAGCCCCCACAAGCCGATGATCACGCTCGGTATGGCCGCCAGCATCTCGATAAGAAATGAACATGGCCGGCACAGCCATTCCGGAGCCAGTTCACTCAGGAAGACGGCTGAACCAATACTCACCGGCACGGCGATGATAAGGCCGATGAGCGAACTCAGCAGAGTTCCATAAACAGCGGGCAGCGCACCAAATTCTTCTCTCACGGGGTCCCATGAGGTACTGGTAAGGAAGGAGAGCCCAAACTTCTGAACCGCCGGCCAGGCGTCGATATTCAGCGCAATAAGCAACCCGGCAAGAATCAACACTATCAACAGGGCAAAGAAAAGCGATAGCCTTGAAAAGATCCTATCGCCTACACGTGGCCGGGTTGCCGCCTCTTTATCCCATGGACCTGGCAGAAGTGTTAACTCTGGTTTGCTCTTATCCATCATTTGAAGCTACCTATTATAACCGGATTAAAAAGGGAATGAAGGTATTATTACTGGTTATCCACCTGTTCAGCGGCTGATTAAAGGTTGTCCCTGGTACATTATCGAGAGTACCTCGTTCTCCGCTTTGGACACAACGGGGGCTGCAAGGCTGGCATATGTGAGCGCCTCGGTATACTTTTGCCCGTCGTGTATCGCCCACCACAACATCTTAACCAGGGCCTCTCCTTTAACCTTATCCTTCTGATTTACATATACCAGCAGCCAGGTAAATCCGACAATGGAATAGGCGTCCGGGTTGGAGGAGTTGGTCAGCATCACTTTCATATCATCGGGAAGGGTAACACCCTCAGCTGCCAGAGTGGTCGCCGCCAGCGCCGGCTCAATGAAATTGCCGGCAGCGTTCTTAAGTTTTGCCCAGGCCAGTTTGTTCTGTTTGGCATAGGCCAGCTCTACATAGCCGATGGAGTTGGGGATTTGCTGTACCTGTCCAGCTACACCGGCATTGCCCTGTCCGCCGATATCGCCCGGCCACTTAACCGATGTTGCATTGCCAACCTGTTGGCTCCACTCCGGGCTGACTTTGGATAGATAGTTAGTAAAGATATAAGTGGTGCCGGAGCCGTCCGAGCGGAATACAACCGCTATCGCAGCATCAGGCAATTTCAGGTCAGGATTGAGGGCAACGATCGCAGGATCATTCCATCTGGTGATTTTTTTCAGGTAAATGCTGGCCAGCATGTCACCGGTAAGCTTGAGTTGACCCGAACCCATATCCGCCAAATTGTATATGATTGCCACGGAGCCGCTGGTCATGGGTATGTGCAGGACAGGTCCGCTCTTCGATTCGGCCTTGGTTAGCTGGGCTTCAGTCATTATGCCGTCGCTGGCGCCGAAATCAACCGTGCCTTCTGTGATCTGGCTGATGCCGCCACCGGAGCCGATGGGCTGGTAATTAACTTTTACACCTGTAAGTTTGTTATATTC
>JAPLHK010000110.1:0-20594 GCA_026389715.1 Chloroflexota bacterium | reverse complement strand
TTCGTCGAACCATTTAGTATACAGTGGAGCTGGGAAGGTGGCTCCCGCGCCGGTCAGATTCACAGTCCCGGCCGGCGCCGTGGCCGAGTTTGAGGGTGCGCTGCAGCCGGTAAGCAGGGCACTCCCAACCAGTATCAGGGCAAGCGTGCTAATCCATTCTCTACCTTGTTTACGCATGTTATTCTCTCCTTATTTATCAGCAGTTAAGCATAAAACAAACACTCGCAGCGTTACAAGCGCTGCGAGTGTTCAAATTGCAAATACGTTACTTTTCAGGCCAGGTAATCTATCAGCTTGCGGCTCCGACTGGGGTGCCGCAGCTTGGCCAGGGCTTCCTTCTCGATTTGCCTGATGCGTTCACGGGTAAGTCCAAACTCGGTGCCAACCTCTTTCAAGGTCAGTCCCTGCTCGTTATCCAGCCCGTAGCGCATCTCGATAATCCTGCGTTCCCGGTCGGTCAGGGAAGCCAGGATGTCCTTGAACTGCTGACGCAGCATGCTCTGGGCAGCTTCTTCTTCGGGGGCAGGGCTGACCTCATCCTCGATAAAGTCGCTCAATTGGCTCTCGTCATCGCCGATGGGTATATCGAGCGAAACCGGCTCAGCATATAATATGCCCACCAGCCAGTCTATCTTTTCCGTTTCCACTCCCATTTCGCCGGCAATCTCATCGCTGGTAGGCTTGCGTCCCAGCTTCTGCAGGAGCTTCTGGCGGGCGTTATTCATCTTGGTGATGGTTTCAACCGTATGCACGGGCAGCCTGATCGTCCTCGACTGGTCGGAGATAACCCTGTTAATGGCCTGCCGTATCCACCAGGTAGCATACGTGCTGAACTTGAAACCGCGCCGGTAATCGAATTTCTCCACCGCCCTCATCAGGCCGATATTGCCCTCCTGGATGAGATCGGATAGCGGCATGCCGCGCGCCCGGTATTTCTTGGCCATGCTCAATACTAAGCGCAGGTTGGCCTTTATCATATGCTCGGCGGCGTCGCGCCCAGCCTTGCGGATGAATTCAAAATGCTCAATCAACTTTCCCCGGTTGATTTCCAGGTACTTGCCGAAATCCGCTTTCCCCGCGCTCTCTTTTAATTCAGCGATGGTCTTGACGGCACGGTACCCGTCCACCACCTGCCAGGGGATAAGCCGCGTCAATATTGATATAGCCGTGATCTCCTGTTGCGCCTCTTCACCCTCAAGGTTCATGGCTTTAGCTACAAAGTCAACCAGGTCAGCACTAACTACGATATCTATGTCTGCCCGCAGCGCGTTATCCGACAGTTTCTGCGATAACGGTATGTTGGGTAGACGATAATGTTTAAAAATATTATCCATGAGACCGGCACGTTCTACCATCCGGGCGATAAGTTGTCTTATCGTATCCGCTTCCGGCTGCTTCCTGCCACCCCTGGAAGCTGATCTCTCCAACTGAGAAAGGTAATGAGCCAGTTCCATACGGCTGGCCAGCGTTTTTTCATCCTTTGATGTCAGGAGAGGTGTTTTGCTGCATTCAGCTATGTACAGGCTGACAGAGTCCTCTGTGAAATCCCTGTTGTTCTTACCATCTAAGTACGCCACATCATCAAAATCCGATTTCCCGGAAATGGAATCTATGCCTTTTGCCGTACTCCCGGCAACAGCAAACCCCGGAGCAGCGGGGGACTGCTCTGATATCTTGGTGCGTTCCTTAACTTTATTCATTTCTATCTTCTCCCTCCGCACAATTAACTTTATCCTTCCCGGTACGGAGCGTATTATTCAATTTTTATTCAGTTATGCGTTTCCCTCGTAGGGTAAAATAATATTACTATCAGCCAGTCTTACAGTAAGCGACTAAGGTCGCAAATAATAAAACGTTTTTCCGGATAAAAGGTTGCAGCTTAAAACAGGCGGAAACCCATAAATGGAAAGGGTTCCCACTGGTTGGGGATCAGATTTCGGACACAACTATTTCATAAGGACACTGTAATGCCCCGGTGGCACATACAAGTTCGCAATCGGTGCACCACCCGCAGTCATCCACATGAATCAGGGCAATCTTGTCCTCTGTCATAACCAGAGCACCGCACCGGCAAACCGTTACACACAGGCCACACCCATCACATCTGGTCTGGTCAAATATCGGCATCAACTGCAATTCATATGTCCTTTATCGAATAGCCACTTTCTATTTTATCCATATATACCTGTCTATGCTGTAACTTACATCACCTTAGTTTAATCCGGCGATCCTTCCCAGGTACTCCTTATCCTTTATCACAATGCGGTGCCGCTCGAGGCTGATAGTACCATTTTCTTCGAGCATTTTTAGCGAGCGGCCGACGACCTCCCTGGCCGTCCCGGCCATAGCCGCCATCTCGTATTGAGTCAGCTTCTGGTAGCCATCGGGCCCAGGGTTGGAGTTCTGCATCAATATCTTGGCTACCCGGCCGGTAACGTTTTTAAATGACAGGTCTTCAACCAGCGTGAGCAGCATACGTGCCTGCTCACCCAGCGCCTCCAGGGCGTTCTGGACGATTTTCCAGTTTTTTTCCATGACCGGCATCAGGTCATTCTTGTGTATCCAGAAGATGATGGTATTGCCCAACGCCTGAGCGCTGTACGGGCTGTTGCCGGAACTAAACACTGTTACGTCGTTAAATGATTCGCCCGGCCTGACTATTTTTATTATCTGCTCCTTACCCTCTGAGGAGGTTTTAAACACCTTGACGACACCCGAATTGACAAAATGCAGGTTCTTCTGTGAATCACCTTCGGACACAACAGTCTGTCCTTTGATAAAGGATTTCTTGCTGAAAAGCAGTGTCAGTCCTGCCAACCGGCCCATTTCTACGCCGGTAAAATATTTCAGCTTGGCAAGATCGTCAACCGTTATTGTCATATTATACTACCCTTGGCCTTATCGGCAGCCAAATTATACCAGCCGCAGGCCTATTATTAAACATGGGGTTATCTTACCCATCGATTAGAGTATTAACCGCCGGCCAACCAGTTTGACTGCAAAATTCAAAAATCCTTATAATGTTGATATCTTGAACAGGCGGCCCTGGCAAATAGCAGGGCGCAGTCGGGCTAAAAGCAGCGGTTTACTCCGTGGGACACAGGTTCCACGGAGTTTTTATAATTAGAAATGGATAATCAGAAACAGAAAGCCGCGGTAGCGCTGCTCTCAATAATATCCAACAGCGTGCTGGTCATTTTGAAGCTGGTGACGGGCGTATTCACCGGTTCCGTCTCGGTATTGTCTGAAGCCGCCCATTCCTCGATGGACCTCATCGCCTCCATCATAGCCTTCTTCGCCGTGCGTATCTCGGCCAGGCGGCCCGACGCCGAGCACCCCTGGGGACATGGCAAGGTCGAGGATATATCAGCGCTGGCCGAAGCCCTGCTCATACTCATTGCTGCAATTTGGATTATTTTTGAAGCCATACATAAGCTCATCAACCCCCGGCTGCTGGAGACCGTTGACTGGGGGCTGGCCGTGATGCTCTTCTCGGTGATCACAAACATAGTGGTTTCTCAATTGCTTTTAAGGGTCGGCAAGAAGACCGATTCACCGGCTCTGATCGCCGATGCCTGGCATTTAAGCACCGATGTCTGGACATCCGCCGGTGTGCTGGCCGGGCTCAGCATCATATGGACAGGCTCAAAATTGTGGCCCGGGGTAAACCTCAATTGGATCGATCCTGTTGCGGCTATCCTCGTTGCCATTCTTATACTGAGGGCTGCCCTTAAATTAACCATAGATGCCATCAAGGACCTGATCGATACCAGCCCCCCGGCCCACGAATTACTCTGGCTTTCCACGTACCTGGAAAGCTGGTTTCCCACGGTCAGGTCCATCCACCGCGTGAGGACCAGGAAATCCGGGGCAGCCCGATTCATCGACCTGCATATCGTGGTCGACCCGGTTATGACGGTCAGTGAATCTCACGCCATCACCGAGAAAATGACCACGGAGATCAGAGAGAAGCTGAGCGGCGCCGATTTAACCGTCCATATCGAGCCCTGCGACGGTTCATGCAAGAAGTCCTGCGTCAGCGGCTGCATGCTTTCAGGAAACGAGAGGGCGAAAATCCAGGTTTCATCAGCCAAGAATAAAAAAATGTGAGGCCAGTTTAGTGAAAATAGTACGCTTCAAATACCAGGATGCCTTTTCTTATGGTACGCTTGAAAGTGATCTGGTAACTGTGTACGACGGCAGCCCTTTTCCTCTACAGGGTGTCCAATCAGCAGTTTTCCAATCCACGCAGCAGAAAATACCGCTGAAAGATATCAAGCTACTGGCGCCCTGCCAGACCAGCAAGGTGGTTTGCCTCGGTCTGAACTATCGCCCGCACGCCGCAGAACTGAATATCAAGCTGCCGGACCTGCCTTTGCTCTTCATCAAACCATCGACTTCCGTTATCGGCCCCGGGGATAACATCGTTCTGCCACCCAACCCTGAGCGGATAGACTACGAAGGTGAACTGGGCGTAGTCATCGGTAGAGCTGCCAGAAACGTAGCTGAGGCTGACTATGATGATTACGTCCTGGGCTACACCTGTTTTAACGATGTCACCGACCGCGTCGCGCAGGTCAGGGACGGGCAATGGACCCGGGCCAAGGGTTACGATACCTTTGCCCCCACCGGCCCCTGCATAAGCACCGGCATCTCACCTTTTAACCTGAAGCTCGAAACCCTGGTGAACGGTGAGGTCAAGCAATCCGGCAACACCGCTGACCTAATCTTCGGCATACCCAGACTGGTAAGCTTTATCTCCGGCATCATGACCCTGCTGCCCGGCGACATCATAGCCACAGGCACGCCGGACGGCATCGGCCCGCTCAAAGCCGGTGACACGGTGGAAATAGTCATTGAGGGAATCGGCACACTCAGGAACTCTGTGGTGGCCGCCTGATAAATATTGCCCGTCAATTATATTTAACTTGGTTGTCTTTTCCGGTATTATCCAATAATCTGACAGCGGTAATACGGCCATAACCCTGATTTTATCTAACTGGAGGTATCGACAATGAGTCTCAGCAGATTTTATCTTCCCATACGCTTCATCATCGGCCCGGGCAGCCTTGCGCAGCTCGGTAAAGAGACAGCCAAGCTGGGCAAGTCGGCGTTATTAGTCACAGGTTCCAAAAGCATGCGCAGCACGGGCGTACTGGATAAGGTGGCCGGCGACCTCAAAGCAAACGCCGTGAATTCAACCGTTTTCGACAGGGTAGAATCCAACCCTCGCGCCACCACCATTGATGCGGGGGCCAAACTGGCGCGTGAGCACAAAATCGATGTGGTTATCGGCCTGGGCGGGGGCAGCGTCATGGACGCAGCCAAGCTGATTGCCCTGGCAAGCGTAGGCGCTGAACCTATCTTTGCCTATTACGAAGGTAAGGCAAATACGAAAATTAAGGCACTGCCCATAATACTGGTTCCTACGGTGGCCGCCAGCGGCTCAGAGGCCAATAACGGGGAGGTTTTTACCAACTGGGACACACATGAAAAAGTGGTGATGATGCACCCCACAACATACCCGTCTGTATCTATAGTTGACCCGGCGCTCACACTTACACTGCCGGCCAGGACGACTGCACAGGGAGGTGTGGACATCTTCTGCCACCTGGTCGAAAGCTATATCACCGCCCATGAGACAACGCTGATCAACGATGCCATACGCGAATCCTCCATGCGCACCGTTGTAGAATCCCTGCCCAAAGTACTTGCTAAGCTCGATAATTTAGAGCAGCGAACCAACCTGTCATGGGCCAGTACCATCGCCTGCTCCCAGTTTGCCGGCCTTGCAGGTGGGACCGGCAATATGACACTGCACGGCATTGAGCATCCCCTCAGCGGAGAATATGATATCGCCCACGGCGACGGATTGGCCTCGCTGCTGATCGAATGGATGAAATACACCTACCCGGTGCGCGAGCAGCGCTTCGCCCAGCTCGGCAAGAATGTGTTCGGCGAGGCCGACGGCATCGCAGCCACCGAGAAGTGGCTTAAACAGGTAGGGATGCGCGTCAACCTGCGCGGGCTCGGAGTGAAGGAAACAGACTGCGGCAAGCTTGCCGAGAACGCCCTTAAGACGGCGCCCTGGGTGAAATTCCATCCCAGGACACTCGATAGCGCGGCGATCACCAATATATACAAGCAGTGCTTTTAATCACCGCTGCAGTCAGGCCGTGACAAGTTCGCGGACGCCGCTCTTCCATTTCTCGGCATTCTTGACCAGGGCTTCCGCGCTCTTAACCATCACATTGCCGTTGCGCTCGGAGCCCAGCATGGCGGCCAACTCCTTCACTTTATCCTGGCCCTCCACCGTCTCAACCCTGCTGGACGCCCGGCCCGACTCGATCTCCTTGACCAGCTTGAAGTGCGTATCGCCGAAGCAGGCTATCTGCGGTAAATGCGTTATACATAAAACCTGGTGGAAATTGGCTAAAGATGCCAATTTCCTGCCTACTGAATCGGCGCTCCGCCCGCCGACACCCATATCTATCTCATCAAAGACCAGCGTCGCTATAGGATCGGCTATCTTGAGTGCGCTTTTGATGGCCAGCACTATGCGGCTGGTCTCGCCACCCGAGACTATGGCCGCCATCGGCCGCATCGGTTCACCCGGGTTGGTGGCAACCTGGAATTCCAGCCTGTCGATGCCGTCTGCCGTGCAGGCATAAGACTTTCCGCCGGCTATGGCAACACCATCCCCATCCTCCCTGCGCGAAAGCACTATATCGAATTTCGCCCATTCCAGGCCGAGCTCGGCCAGTTCCCCGTTGACCAACCTGACAAGCTTCCCGGCAGCCTGCCGGCGTGCCAGTGAAAGCTGCTCGGCCTTCTTACCTGCCTCCGCTTTTAATTCCATTATCCCGGCTTCCAGCCTGGCTTTCCTGTCCTGGCGGTCCTGCAAGGCCTCCAGTTCGGCCTGCACCCTATCTCGGAAGGCAATTACCTCTTTTATAGTGTTGCCGTATTTCCGCTTTAAAGCTGCCAGCGCGTCGATCCTCTGCTCCAGTTCCGCCAGCTTCTCCTGGCTGTTCTCGATTTTCTCGGCGTACGCCCTTAATTCCTGCGCTGTATCCTCGATGTTGAGCAGGTCGTTCTCCAATTTTTCTTGACAAGCCGCAAGATTACCGTCCACTGAACTAATACCCCTGAGTGTGGTCAGCGTCCGGTGTATCAATACAGAGACCGACCGGTCATCCCCGTAGAGGTTGGCATAGGCTTCCAGGCATCCGCCGCTGATAGCTTCGGCACGCCGCAGGATATCCCTTTCATTATGCAGTTCCTCTTCATTTACCTCTTCCAGCCGGGCGCGGTCTATCTCCTCAACCTGGAACTGCAGAAGCTCGATATAGCCGTCCTTTTCCACTAAAACCACGGATGACAGCGCTTTCTCCCTCTGCCTCAGTTCCTCAACCAATTTTCTCATTTCCCTGCGCATGTCGAACAGGTCGCCGTACGCGTCAACCAGGTTAAGCTGGTTTGTAGAGTCCAGAAGCGACAGGTATTCCATCTGCCCGTGTATATCCACCATGTGCCTGCCCAATTGCTTCAAAAGCGACAGCGGCACAGCCCGGTTATTCACCCTGGCCACGCTTTTCCCGCCGTCCTGGAAATCCCTGGATATCAAAATCATCCCGTTAGCTTCCGGGTCAATGCCGTTTTCCTCCAGCGTGTCCTTTATCCTTCCCATCGTCATTTCGGAGGGCCAGAAGATAGCTTCGATACGCGCGGACTTTGTGCCGCTGCGTATCAGTCCCGACGGCGCCCTTGAACCCATCAACAAGCTCAGGGCATCAACCAGCAGGGATTTGCCGGTGCCCTCCTCACCGCTGATGATATTCAGGCCCGGCACGAAATGCATGGCCATATCCTTTATCACCGCGAAATTCCTGATATGCAATTCACCTAACATAGCAGCCCTCCTGTATGATCCTGATTGTAATACGAGTGTACTACTATGTTATAGAACATCCGTGCTATTTGTCAAGGGGACTTTAAGGAAATTCTTGTGGCCAGGGACGGGAGGACTTTCATTGGCTTACACAATTGACAAAGCTTGTACAGTTGATGTTAAATTCCATCCATCTAAAACATCGAGGGGGTGGCAAGTGGCACAAGCTGAATCCGCGCACCATGGTGATATAAAATTGGGAAGAGCCCTGGGTCTGGGAGGCGGGATTGCACTCGTTGTCGGCAGTATTATCGGCATGGGCATCTTTGCCCTGCTGGCGCCGATTGCTGCCAACTCGGGTAACGCCCTGTGGCTGGCCTTTATCATTGCCATGATTATCTCGGCAGTAGGGGTAATACCGATCATCCAGGCTGCCAGCGCGATACCGCGCGCCGGCATCGGCTACCTGCTCACCAGCCGTCTGACCACCCCGCTATGGGGCAGTATCATATCCCTTTGGGCCGTAGTGGGCGGAGCGGCCACGGCATGCTTCATCTGCATAGGCTTCGCCGGAAATATCGCCGCCTACTGGTCGTGGGGGATCGACAAGGACCTGGAGATCAAACTCTTATCGCTAATAATACCTGTTGCCTTCATGAGCCTCTACCTCTTCAAACTACAAATAGCCAGTTGGGTACAGATCATCATGGTAGTTCTCAAGGTAATCGCACTGGGCGTTTTCGCCGGCGTCGGCATCTTCGTGATAAAAAACCCCATCCAGTTATCGGTTATTCCTCCACACGGGGTTGCAGGCATGGTGATGGCCATCGTACTGTGTTACAGCGCCTGCATGGGCTTCCAGGTCATCGCCGAGATGGGGGAGGAAATAAAGAACCCCAAGCGCAACATACCGCTCTCCATGATCATCGGCGGCTTGATCGTCCTGGTGATCTACATACTGGTCGGCGCGGTATTCATGAGCTCCGTACCCTATGACTTCGACACGCTGATGAAGATGAAGTCCCCCCTGATCGACTCGGCCAATACATTCCTTCCCCCGGCGTGGGTGGGATTCATCGCCTTCGGGGCGCTCTTCGCCGCGGTGACGGCATTGAATGCAGGCGCCATGGCACTGCCGCGCGAGTTGCTGTCGCAGGCAAGGGACAACCTGCTTCCTTCGGGCATAGGGAAGGTCAGCGGACGCACGCTTACGCCCGTGCGGGCGGTCGGCGTGTATTTCATTCTCGTGGTGCTCCTGCTGCTGCTCCAGTTCGCCGGGATAGATATAGATTTCTACGGGGTCATGGCGGCGGTCGGCATTCTACTGATGACAATCGTAGGGGCATTTGCAGTGATAAACCTGCCCAAGAAATATCCCGAAGAATATAAAAAAGCCTATATCAGGATACCCAGGCCATGGCTTATCGTATTTGCCATTTTAACGGCAGTGACAAGCCTTCCCTTCATTGCCGGCGTCATAGTCAGCTACCACAATGCAGCATTAATGTGCTGCCTTCTGATCGGACTGACGGCTCTTTTTATCATTTATTACCTGTTGAGAGTCAGGTGGCTTAAAAAACAGGGCGTAGACTGGGCGGAGAGGACAAAGAAAATCACAGGTTTTGGGGAGTAAACCGGGCCTCTACAGCCAGTATGAATAACATAGCAGGCAACAAAAATAATTATGCTCCGGGGAGGCCCTCATGGTTGAATTGAAAGACATCCAGGCAGCACGTGGAAACATCGCGGATTTCGTGCACCGCACACCGCTATTATCCTCTCAAGCGCTCAATACACTGACGGGCAAGAAGCTCTGGTTCAAGGCCGAATGTTTCCAGAAAACCGGCTCCTTTAAGGCACGCGGCGCCAGCAACAAAATGAAGGCACTGGCCGCGCAGGGCATCAAGGGCGTTATCACCATATCATCGGGCAACCATGGCCAGGCCACGGCGTTCGCGGCGGGCAGGTGCAGCATCAAGGCTGTGATCTGTGTGCCGGATGGCACATCGCAGCCCAAGATCGACGCTGCGAGGGCGTACGGGGCCGAGGTGATCATAGGCGGCGACCTCAACAACGCCGGACCCATGATCGAGAAAGCCTTTGCCATGGCCGCCGAGAGGAAGCTGGAGCCCATACACCCCTTCGACGACCCCCAGATAATCGCAGGACAGGGTACGGCAGGACTGGAGATATTCGAGGACCTGCCGGACGTGGACATCGTAACGGTACCCGTCGGCGGGGGCGGCCTGTTGTCAGGTGTGGCCGTGGCCCTCAAGCAGTCCCGGCCATCGGTCAAAATCTACGGCATCGGTCCCGTCAAGGCATCGAGCATGGACGTCAGTTTCCACAGCAAGAAAATGGAGACGCTAAGCAATATGCCGGAAAGCATAGCGGACGGGATACGCACGCCGATGGTGGGGCAGATGACTCTGGAACACTGCCTTAAATACGTCGACGATATTATCACGGTGACGGACGATGAGATAGCCGCGGCCATGAAACTCATCTGGAGCAGGCTCAAGGTGGTAGTCGAACCTTCCGGCGCAGCCTCGTTTGCTGCGATACTATCTGGCAGTGTTCAGGTGCCGGGCAACTCGAAAGCCGTCTGCCTGCTCAGCGGCGGCAACGTCGATTTTAAGAAAGTGGCGAAAATACTCGCGTCTTGATCATGCCCATGACGGCGCGTCTCACGTCAATGCCGTAACAATGATCCGGGCCTCCGTCAGCGCCAACCCTCCTTTCACCGGAATGCCCTCGAAGGCAGCCTCAGCAAGTTCCAGGCTGTAATTAAGATTACCCAGTACTTTCACGCCCTTCTTTTCCAGTTCCCTCGTGGTGCGGGATGCCGTAGCATCAGAGACGACCTTGTTGAGTACTGCCCCCACCCGACCGATGCCCATACCCTGCGCCATCTGTGCTATACGCCCGGCTACCACAATAGACTCGAAGGACGGCTCAACCACAACCAGTATAGTATCGGCGTGCCTTTCCACACCCCGGCCGAAGCTCTCCACACCCGCCTCCATGTCCAAAATAAGCACTTCGCCTTCCTTCAGTTCAAGCTTTTCAACTATCTGGCGAGCCGATTCCGCCATTGAGCAGGCGCAGCCCTGGAAGGGGTCGAGTATCTTTCCCACCGACATAAACCGTATACCGTCCACAGCCGACACAAACCCCGACGTGATATCGTCCATGGAAAACCGCTCTCGCTCTGAGAACAGCCCATCTTCGCCAAATAAGTCACTCCCAGGCCGGGATTTGACTCGTCGGCGTCAATGACGATCACCCTGCGCCCGGACTGTTTGAGCGCCATCGCCAGCAGCGCAACCACTGTTGTCTTGCCAGAACCTCCCTTGCCGCAAACAGCGACCTTGCTCAAGACGGATGTGCGCGGGGCATGCGCTTTCATATATTCACGTATCTTCCTGGAGGCTTCCACCCTCTCCTCGGACGTTTTGGCGTAACAGAGCCCGCAGTCGATGCAGGCATCGTCATCATAATACGGCGCCCCCAGGGGGCAATGGAAAAGTCCCATCTCAAATGTCGCAGGCCGTTAAAAGTTAGTATATGCTCACTGCCTCCGGCACGTGCTCAAGCGGACGCACCAGCTTCATGGTCCTCGCGCCCGACTTACAGGTTATAACGCAGCTCCCGCAGCCGCGGCATATCTCCGGGTCGGAGAAGGCTTTCTCGCCCTCGATCCCTTCGTACTTTTTCATGGAGTTGGCCTGGAACTGGCACCTTTCCACGCATACCTTGCAGCCTTTGCACTTTTCAGGATCGACCTCCGAGATAAAACGGCTCTTCTGGGCAAACTTGATGGCCAGGCAGCAGCAATAGTGGCAGTTGCAGAGAAGCTGGGTGACCTCGCGCTGGTTAACGGTGAGGTGCACAGTAGGTAACCTGTCGTATTTCTCGATAATCGATATGGCTTCATCGGCGGATATCTTCCTGCCGGTCTTCCTGTCCAGGTTATACTGCGCGGTGCGGTCCAGAGTTATACACGACTCGTCGGGAATGCCGCACCAGCGGTCGGTGTGAGATGCCTTGCAGCCGCAGCGCATGAGCTCAAAGGCATGGACTCCCGGCACATCCTTTATGGAAGGCCAGCGTGGAACCACCCTGACCTCGCTGGTATGGTCGGAGCGCAGGTCCTTGGGCGCCGGCTTGGCCATGGGGCCTTCGATAAAACCCCACAGGTCATAATAAATCCGGCCCAGGCTTTTATCATAGGCGGCATTGCCCAGGTCAGCGTCGTGCAACTGAAGGAACGTGCGCGCCATGTTCGGACCCTTCTTGGTGGGAAAAAGCAAACCCTTCTCAAAAAGCTCCCGGATATGCCTGGTTACCACGGCTTTGTCCATGCCCAGTCTGGCAGCAAAGGCGTCCGAAACATCGAACGTCTTGCCGGACCCGGCGGGCAGGCCGGGGTCGGGCAGCGCCGCTACGATCCTGGCCTGCTCGGCGTTGGCCAGGCAGGCTATAATGCGCGGCATGATCTCCTTGTCCCCGGGAAAAATCCTGTTGGCCAGCTCAAAATAGATGGGTTCGACAGGGAACTTGTTCTCTTCTATGCGCGCCTTCAGCTTGGCGTATACTTCAACAGGGTCAGCTGGTTTTGTCATCTGCTCTCTCCTTTTTTCTCATGGATTACTGCTTCGCTGCCAGCTCCCTGCCTTTGCTCAGCGCCGCAATATTCTCTTTGACTGCTTTGGGGAACATGTCCACAATGGTTTTTTCGATGGCTTCCCGGCTGATGGTGACCAGGCCCGTCTGGATAAGAGCACCGATCAGGATCATGTTGGCCAGCATAGAATTCCCCAGCTTCTGGGCTTCCCCGGTGGCCTCCACTATATAGGTTTTGGCCGACATGCCGGTTATCTGCGCCAGCAGTTCCCGCATATCGGGATAGCCGGCCCCCGAGCCGGTGAAATCAACCGCATGTATGGGCCTGGGGTTCACCACGGTGACCACATTCTGATTGCCGTAGGATTTGAGCACCCTCAGCGTCTCCACCGGCTCCATACCCAGCACTATGTCAGCCTGGCCCTCGGGGATTAAAGGGCTATACTGTTTCTCAGCCGAAATCTTCAGGTGGCTCATCACCGAACCTCCGCGCTGCGACGCTCCGTAGGTCTCACCGATGGTGACAAAGTACCCATCATGCACCAGGGTGTTGCCGAGTACGAGGGTGACCATCACGTTGCCCTGTCCACCAACACCCGCCACAACTACATTGATGGGGTCTTTAGCAAGCTTGTTCATGCTACCGCCTCCCTGGTGATGGCGCCTTCAGGGCAGATATCGGCGCAGACACCGCACTCGTTACAAATGACCTCGTCGATCTTAGTTTTGCCGGCCACCGGGTCCCAGATCAGTCCCGGGCAGCGGAAGACCCGAGTACACAGACGGTTGCACCCGCAATCCTCACCCAGGCACTTCTCAGGATCAATTTTCATCTTGTAAGGCTTCTCTTCTTTCTTCTGCCTGACTAATTCGCAGGTGCGGCGCATGATGGCCACCCTGGCGCCCTCCTTCTGCTCAATCATGCTAAGCATGGTGCGCGTGGTGCTCTTCAGATCGAAGGGGTCGCAGACCTCCACCCGCGCGCCGATGGCCCGGCAGATATTCTCCATGCTGATCTGCGCCGCGGGTTCGCCCATGGCGGTAAGCTCGGTGCCCGGGTGCGGCTGAAAGCCAGTCATGGCCGTGGCACCGTTATCGAGTATGACTAATGTAAAATCGGAATGGTTGTGCACACCATTGACCAGGCCGGGGATGATGGAATGGTAAAAGGTGGAATCGCCCACCACCGACACCACCGGCTGGTCAAAACCAAAGCGGTGCAGCTGGCCGAATCCGTTGGCCAGCCCGGCGCCGGCGCCCATGCACTGGTGGGTACGTGTCTGAAAGAATCCCGCGGGGCCCAAAGCCATGGAATAGCAGCCTATGTCACCGGTGACAAAGCCGTGGCGCCCGTCCATGGCCAGCGCGTTCTTGATGGCCCAGAAGGAAGCCCTGTGCGGGCAACCCGGGCAAAAGGTCAGCAGCCTGTCCATGACGTACTGCTGCGGCACGGCCTCAACCTTTTTCATATAGTCGGCGTCGCGCGGGGCGTAGGGGATATCCAGCACACCGGTGATGGCCTTGATCACGGCATCGGGCGTCAGCTCCCCGAAGGAATTGAGATGCCGCGTGTGATTGCCGTAGAACAGGTTACGCTTGCTCTCGGGTGAGAAACCGGCGGCGAATTCCATGATCACGCCCTCTAGGAAGGGGTCGGTTTCTTCGATGAAAAGGACCTTGTCTGCCTTGGACAAACAGCTCTTTACTAATTTCTCGGGCAGCGGCCACAGTGTGCCCAGTTTCAAAATGCCGATGCGGTTCTCAGCCTTAAGCGCGTTTACCGCGTCCTGCGAATACAGCCAGCCTGAGCCGGATGTAACGATGAGCAGGTCGGGCTTCTCCGGGCCGACGTACTTGTTGTACGTGGAGGTCTCGAATTTCTCCCTGATCTTATCCAGACGCATATGCTGAAACATGTGCCGGAAGGAACTGGGTACGCACATTATGGGAGTGGGCATGGGCGCTGCCGGGTCAAAGTACTGCTCAAAGCGCGCCTTATGCACGACCTTCGGTATCTCACCCAGC
The DNA here is from genome assembly GCA_026389715.1 of Chloroflexota bacterium. Taxonomy (GTDB): domain Bacteria; phylum Chloroflexota; class Dehalococcoidia; order GIF9; family UBA5629; genus CAIMUM01. The sequence goes on along the minus strand of JAPLHK010000110.1, from coordinate 6,052 downwards.
CTGATATTGCCCCTGGCATGCGCTACCCGGGTCACACTGCGCAGGATGCAAATTGTGCCGAATTCCTCGCTTATATCGTACAGGTAGGGAATCATGTCCTTGGCTTCTTGGAAATCGCCGGGCTCAACCAGCGGTATATCCAACCATTTTGAGACGGGGCGCGAATCGGTCTCGTTGGAACTGGAATGGGCAGCGGGGTCATCGCCCACCATCAGCACCAGGCCTTTCTTGCCAATGCCGCTTAGGACTATTGTCGAAAGGAAATCGATAACAACGTTGAGGCCGTTCATCTTCATGGCCACAAGCGAGCGTATGCCGGCATAGGATGCGGCGGCGCCCGCCTCAATGGCTACCTTCTCGTTGACCGACCATTCGACGTAAATACCGCGCTTTTTAGCTACTTCGGCCAGGCTGCCGAGTATCTCGGACGAGGGGGTCCCCGGGTAGGCCGACGCCCAGCCAATGCCGGCTTCCAGCGCTCCCCGCGCCATGGCTTCATTGCCGATGAATAACTGGTTGCTGCCCGGGGCATCTATATCAATATATTGCATATCAATGTCCTCCCTGTGCGCCGACCTTGTGACCCAGCAGCTTTTCCTTCAGGTCATGTGAAATGTCTATATACATCAGGTCGTTCTTATCGCCGGTTTTCTTGACTATCTCCTGAACGGCACGCGCCTTCTTGATCAACGAGGCTTCCTTGAGGTGAGCCAGGCTCTGAGCCGGCAGGTCTTTTATCTCGAGTTTGCCCTTCTTTTTAGCTTCCGCGATGATATCCGCACCATGCTGCGTGCGGACGATCACGGTGTTCCAGCCCTCGATCCCCTCCACCGAACCGACGGATATATCAGTAAATTCGGCCGTCATATCCAGGCAGTAGGCACAGGTGGGCATGCGGTACTTCCTGACCTCGTCCAGCGGGAAGGACTTTACCTCCTTGCCGATGTAAACGTCGAAGCGGTTGGCAGGCGGGGGCGGGATATCGAACTTCCTGACCTTCGGCAGGTCTACGTTGTTCTTGAGGAACTCGTAGAAGCGGTCATAAGCCAGCGCCCAGGTGCAGAACAGACCAACAGATAGTCTGATGTTATCTAAGCTGGCCCTCTGCGTGGGCGGGTCGAGGCGCATCTTGGCCAGCGCGATGGCCTGGCAGGGCGTGACCACAATGCCCAGCTTTTCTTTGCTGTCCTTAGGCATGCGGTTGAGGGCTTCCAGCACGGGGTAGGCCATATAGTTAGAACCCGCGCCGGCCATGACCCCGGCCGCGCTGCGCGCCACGGAGGCCTCGGGCAGCTTATCCTCGTCCGTATTAGTGGTTATGGCCGCATTTATCAGGTCGCTTTCCAGGGCCAGAAGCAGCAGCGAGGTGACCGTTCCGCCGTACTGCGCCCCCGACCTGACCTTTGCATCCCTGGACCTGGCCATGAAAACGTCTTTCACCGTACCGATCTCGGCCCCAGTAAAAGGGACGCCGAATAACTTATTGTTTATCGCATCGAGATCAGTGCGCGTACGCGGGCAGTATCCGTAACAATGCCCTTCCTCGCGTGTACATAGGTCCAGCATGCGTATCTTGCCCCGGTAAAAGACGGTGTAGGGGCAATCCCCGATGCACGCCCCACACAGCGTGCAAAGATCTTTATTGATAACCTCCTTGAACAGTTCCCCCATGCCCTTTGTTTTAGTTACCATTTACGCCCGCTGCAGCTATTAATCAAATTCAATTCAACTGGCGAACGGATTGCTTCGTCGCTGCGCTCCTCGCAATGACAAATTAGGGGCGGCTTCTCGCAATGACGTTACCCGCCTGCCGCGGTCCGGGTTAAAAGGTCGCACCCTGCTTGAGGCAGTTAAATACCGAGGACTTATTTATCTCGGCCCTGGTCAGGCTGCCGCCGGCCGTGCGCACGATGCATTCGAATATCTCCCGCCCGACATCTTTGACTGTTTTACCCGCATCCAATATCGAGCCGGCATTTACGTCGATATCGCCCTGCATATTCTTGTACGTAGTGGAATTGCTGGATACCTTGATAACGGGGACGGCGGGAAAGCCGGCAGGCGTGCCCCGGCCGGTGGTGAAGACGATGATCTGCACGCCGCCGCCGGCCATGCCGGCCATGGCATCGATATCATACCCGGGCGTATCCATAATAATAAGCCCCTTTTTCGTGGGCCGGGCGCTGTAGTCCACGACCTCACGTATGGGCGTGCTGCCGGACTTGGCATTGCAGCCCAGCGATTTCTCGGTGATGGAGGAGAGCCCGCCGTCGATATTGCCCGGGGCGATGACCATGCCGGCCAGCTCGCCCAGCGCATTTTTAACATATTTCTCATGACCGAGTATCAGTTTCTGCAGCTTTTCGCCCAGTTCGGGACTCTCGCAGCGGGACTTTAGTATGTGGTCGGTGCCGATCATCTCGGTGACCTCGCCCATGACCACTGAAGCCCCTTCACCTACCAGCATGTCGGCGGCCACTCCCAGTGACGGGTTGGCCGTAACGCCGGAAAAGGCGTCGGAACCGCCGCATTTGAGCCCGACCAGCAACTCGCTCAACGGCGCGGGCTCCCTTTTTTGTCCTTCAAGCTGCCTGATAAATCCCTCGACGATGTCAATGCCCTTCCTGGTGGTGGCCGCGCTGCCCGCCTGCTGTATGACCAGCGCCTCGGCCGGCTTGCCTTTGACAGCATCCGCCAGGTGTTCAGCCTTGAGCAGTTCGCATCCCAGCCCGATAGCCAGCACCGCGCCGACGTTGGGATGGTTGACCAGCCCGCTGAGCATATTGAAGCTGGTACCCCAGTCATCGGGACCGTAGCCGCAGCCGTAGGCATGCTGAACGGTGACGATATCCGGGAAGATGCGACCCAGCGCCTCTACAACGCCGTTGGCGCAACTGACCGATGAAACGACCAGCACGTGGTTGCGCACCCCGTACCTGCCGTCCGCCCTTTTATATCCTTTAAACTCCATCTCCGACACGCTCCTTTATTCAGTCCCGCTCGATGGGCTGCGAGTTATGCACATGCACCCATTGGCCCCTGCGGATATCATCTTTAGCCTGCACGATGGGCTCGCCGTAACGGATGACCACTCCTCCGGCTTTGATGTCAACAAGCGCGATCTTGTGGCTGGGTGGGACGTCCTCGGCCGCCTGCAGCAGCTTCACGCCATCGACCACTATGTCTTCGCCTTTGACTATTTGTCTTATGGCGATGGCCACGTTATCGCGGGGATTCACTTTCAAAGCGTTACTGTTCATTTATATCAATGCTCCTCAAATCGAGAATTCTGGATAATCGCATATGGTGTCTTAACAAACAATCACAGGGACTTAGTTATTATTTTGTAAAATCTTGGTCTCCTGACCGGGCGCCAATCAATGATTGTTCTCCATAGATCCATAACACTCATATCAACAGTGCCGGTCAAGATGCCAAAAGGTTCATCTTCAAGGGATGCAATCAATTCGCCCCCGGGATCAATTATGCAGCTACGGCCGAAGTGGTGCCTCATATTTTCCTCGCCTTCGCATATTTCGTCGCCGGCTTTGTTCACGGCAACTATAAAAATGTGGTTTTCCATGCCTCTCACCTTCAGTTCGTCCCAAAAAGCATCCTTTCTCGCACCGAATGTAGCTACAGGAGCGAAAACGACCTGAGCGCCTTTCAACATAAGTACCCTGAAGCTTTCGGGAAAAGAACGGTCGAAGCAAATAAGGAGACCCACCTTAATTCCTTTGACTTCAAAGATCGGAAAGTCCCTGTTGCCGGGACTGAAGTAGTATACTTCATCAGTTGGGTGCAGCTTGCGATCGCCCGATTTACCAATGTGAATCTTGCGGTAGTTCGTTATTAATTTTCCAGTTGGGTCCATGACGAAGGCGCTGCTGTAATATTTTTTCCCAGCTTTCTCAAAAACCGTGCCGATTACATATATGCCGTGCTTCCTGGCAGCTTCACCGAGTATTTTCGTCGTCTTACCTGGGACAGGTTCTGCAAAGCCGAAATATTTATCGTTGTACGTGCATCCAAAGTATGGCCCGGTCATAACTTCAGAGAAACAAACTATATCTGGCTTAAAGTCATTGACCGCCTTATCTAAAGTTTTGACGGCCATTTCCATATTGCTATCGTAATCTCCAGTATAAGTCCCCATCTGAATGCCAGTGACTTTCAAAGTTTGCCCCATTATCATTCTCCTTATTTTACTCTGCCATTAGTTGATCGCCCTTAACCCGGTCAATGTCTCCAGGATACGGCCTGGCGGCTATTAAGAAACAAAGACCGCCCAAAATTCCCCCGCAAGCTGCAATCATCAGAGCCGTTCCGAGGGCCTGCGCTCCCTGTCCCATAGCATTGGAAATGGCTCCAACCAGATACGGGCTCCAGCCACCACCAAAAAAATATTGGCAAAATATCATCGAACCCCAAACCATACCCTTCTGGGAAGCCGGAGCTATATCCTGAGAAATAGCGCTAAGGCTGGGGACCGCCATGACATTCATAATCCCGTAGGCCAAAATCAGGATCAGGCCGACACCTTTTAATTGAAAGTAAATAGCACCAACAAGCAGGACTGAACTCAAGATCATGCTGATGGCCGGCAGATACATCCGGAAGCGTGGATTTCTTTTGAACCCGATGTCTGTCAGGATGCCACCCAGCGGAGCGCCAATGATTGCGGTCAGCACAATCGGCGCCAGTGCGCCGTTGGCCGCCGCCACATCCACACCCCAGGCACGTCCGATATATGCCGGCGCCCAAAAAAGGAAAGACATCGTCATAATCTGGCATAGTCCAAAGCCGATATATACCCAGCGCAACGTGCGTATCTTAATAAGCGATGAGATCGACTTTGTAAATGAAATTCTGCCGTCAGTTCCCCGGCCCGGCACAGCGGTCTTGTAGTCTTTCATAAAAAAAGCCAGGATACCGAATAGAATACCCGGTATCGCGAACCAGAGAAACGGCGCCTGCCAACCCTGTTGCTTAGCAATCATACCTCCCAGCACCGCGCCCAGGGCAAACCCAAGTGGAATAGCCATATTAAATATGCCCATCGCAATGCCCCGCGACTTCGCAGAAAAGGCGGCGCCTATCATGGCGGTGCCGCCAGGAGCATACCCAGCCTCACCCACACCAACCAGTGCACGGGGTACAAGGATCGACCAGAAATTCCAGGCCTTGCCGGTGAGAAAGGTGAACAGGCTCCATAGTATTGCCATGATTCCGATGGACTTGCGCCTGCTCCAGCTATCAATCAAATAAGATATGGGAAATGAAAATAGTGTCACTGTCGTTAAGGCTAAGCGCCGCTTTCATCGGCTCTACCACGGCCGCCAGGACCTGGCGGTCCATGTTATTTACCATGTAAAGCAGAGCCGTAACAATGAGAATATAAAAGGCCGCCCCCTTTCCGACCTTATATTCTTTTGAATCTCCGGAATTACCTGCCATATCACTGCCTCCTTGATTATTCGCTTATTTTATAATCACTAATTTACGTTTTGTTAAGCGGTGTGACACTTTTCAGGATCATATCAGTTACGGTTTCTATGTATTCATCGATGTTACATTTATCCTTAAGAAATCTCCGCCTGATGGCCCACATATGTGCCAGCGAGATGATGCTGTGCGCCGTCACCGTTGGGTTATTGACAACGAACTCGCCCGTTTTCATACCCAATCTCAATAGCTCTTCGAGGATAGCCATGTCTTCATCAGCCACCTTGCGAATTGTTGACCTGGCATCGGTCCCCAGGTGCCTGGCTTCCTGATATGTGAACAAGATGTACTCCTGATGCCTGTTGGAGATAAGGAAAAATTGGTGAATGAATTCTTTCAGAGCAGCAGCCACCTCGCCTTTCTCATAGTATTTCAATAACTCGCCGCGTAAATCCGGAGGTCTGACCGTGAATTCCTCCATAATCAGGTAAAGAATATCCTGCTTGGTGCCGACATAGTTATAGATCGAGCCGACGCTCATTTTGCAGGCGGCGGCCAGTTCCCTGAGGCTAGTGCCTTCATATCCCTTTCCCCGGAACAGCCGCAG
>JAPLHK010000039.1 GCA_026389715.1 Chloroflexota bacterium | reverse complement strand
TGTGGTATGAATCTCGGCAGCCTGGGCCAGGACAACATCGACAAATACGGTGAATACGAAAGCGCGTATTTTAAGGGGAAGTGGTACACCAACGTCGAGATGGGGCAAAACTCCAACCGGCTGGGCAACGCCCTCAAATCCCTGGGCATCGGCAAGGGCGACCGTGTGGCCATCCAGATGCCCAACAGCCCTGTAGTAATCTGGTCTTTCCCGGCCATTTACAAAATCGGCGCCGTAGCCGTGCCTTTGAATCCCCTGCTCAGGCCTGACCAGGCCGCCTACATCTTCCAGAACTGCGGCGCCAAAGCCGCGATAACCAGTCCCGAGTTCCTGCCCTGGGTTCAGGCAGCGCAAAAACAGGCGCCGGAGCTCAAGCATGTTATCGTTACAGAGCAGGATGGTCTACCCGATACTATCGGCTACGATAAATTCGTTGCAAGCCAACCTGACAGCCTGGTGGACGAGGAGACAGATAACGACGACCTGGCGGCGCTGATTTATACGGCCGGCACAACCGGGCCTAATAAAGGGGTGATGCATACCCATTTCAGCCTCTATATGACAGCAATGGGATATGCCGATTTCGTTTCCCGCTTCCTGAGCACGACTTATAATCTGCAAACCCGCACACGCGATGTAAGAACCCAGCAGATGATCCAAAGCCAGAGGAAAATAACCGGCGTGGACCTTGGCCTCAGCCTGTTCGCACTGCCGCTGTCGCACTCTTTCGGCCTGGCGGTGGGGCTGACGGGCACGCTCTTTGCAGGACGAAGCATAATCATGAAATGGTTCAATCCCGAGCAGGCCCTCAAGTACATAAATGATTTCGGGGTATCCAATTTCTCGGGCGTCCCCGCCATGTATATCATGATGCTCAATCACCCTGACTTCGCAAAATACGACCTGCGCAGCCTGGAATCGTGCGCCTGCGGGGCTGCTCCCCTATCACCCGAGATAGGCAGGCTGTGGAAGGAAAAGACCGGAGCGGATATCTACGAGGGCTGGGGAATGACCGAGACCGGCGCCACCACCTGCGGCAACCGTCCCGACAGGCCACCCAAGTACGGCTCGATCGGCGTCTGTATGATCAAGGCCGACACCATGAAAATCTTCGATGAAAATGATAAGGAATTGCCCTCCGGGCAAATAGGGGAACTCGTGGTCAGGGGCCCGACCATAATGAAGGGCTACTGGAATATGCCCGGGGAGAGCGAGGCCGCCCTGCGCAACGGCTGGCTGCATACCGGCGACGTGGGTTATATGGATGCCGATGGCTACTTCTATATCACCGACCGCAAGAAGGACATCATCATAAGGGGAGGAGAGAACATATCGCCGCGCGAAGTGGAGGAAGTCCTGCTTGAGATACCGCAGATAGCGGACGCGGGCGTCATCGGCATTCCCGACAAGGTCTACGGCGAGGAGATCAAGGCTTACTGCGTGCTGCGCAAGGACGAACTGATGAGCGGCGAAGAGATAATTGCATACTGCAAGCAGAAGCTTCCCACCTTCAAGGTGCCCAAGGCCGTGCAGATAACCGATGCCCTGCCCAAGAACCTGCTGGGCAAACTGCTCAGGGCGGAGCTGCGCAAGATGGAGAAACAGAAGGCCGAGTAAACCTGTACAGGATTCGAGACAACAGAGTCCTTAAAATAAATTGTTTAGCAGGAGTAAGCTGATGTCAAACAAGTTCAAAGTCCCAAAGAATCCGGCAGAGGTCATGGCATGGATCAACTCTGTGCCCATGTACAAGCAGGATCAATCGCTTGACCTCTCTTTCAAGAGCAAGGAGGAGATACGCGCCGCGCAGGATGCCAACCTGGTCAAGCAGATGCAGCGCCTGGAGAAATTCAGTCCATTCTATCGCACCAAGTTCAAGGAATGGGGATTGGATGCCAAGGCGATTAAAACCGTGGACGACCTTGAACAAATGCCTACAACCAGCAAGGAAGACTACATGAAGGACCGCGGTGAATCCTTCAAACTTGACATGGATTTTGACAATATAATGGAATACATACTCTACGAGATAACCTACACGACCGGCACGACAACCGGCTTGCCCACCCGGTTCTACAACACGACCTACGATATGTTCATGCAATCCTGGATGTTCAGAGTAGGCACTAAGATTGGTTATCTGGAGCCTTCTGATATAGTAATGAACCTCTTCCCTTTCCACTTCATACCGCATATCGGATATTACAAGACACAGCATTTCGCGGCAGCCACAGGTATGACGTTATGCTACGGTTTCACCGGGGCCCAGCTCCCCGGCTTCCCCTATAACATACACCGGCCGATGCAGCAGGCTATCGAAGATATCGAGAAAAAGAATGTAACCGTGTTATGCGGTATCGGTTCCTATATCCGAAGGCTGATTATGGTTGCTGAGGAGCAGGGCAGGAACTTCTCGCATATTGAAAAGGTTCAGGCCCTGGGAGAGGCGGTACCCAAGGGTATGAGAGATGATATGCGTAAGCGCCTGCAGAAAATGGGCGCCAAAGAAATATTTATCAGCAACGCCTTTGGCTTTACTGAGTCACAGACAGCGTTCCAGGAATGCCAGGAACTGGGCGGCGCCCACCAGGGTGTTCCTCAAATGTACTATTTCGAGGTGGTGGACGAGAAAGGCAAACGCAAACCTGATGGCGAACCCGGCCTGCTTTGCATAAC
>JAPLHK010000088.1 GCA_026389715.1 Chloroflexota bacterium | reverse complement strand
TTGATAGGCCCGGATCCGTCAACGGGGAGGGCACAACAAATCGACTTCAGATGGAGGCCGCTCAAGGACATTTTTGGCTATGACGTACTGATCGCCAAGGATGTCAATTTTACCCTATTACTCAACCAGGCACTCACGCTGACGCCTGTGGATAACCTTACCGGCGCATGGGTGGTCACTCCTGCCGACCAGGAAGACCCATCCTGTTGGATCTCGCCGGGGGTGCTTGAAGTTGGCCGCTCCTATTACTGGAGGGTACGCGGCTCGAGATCGATAAGCGGTTCAAAAATTCACAGCCCGTGGTCACCGACCATGTATTTCTCGGTAAAACCGGGATTCCGCGTCACCGCAGACTATATGGGACCCACCCTCCTGACCCCGGTTGACGGCATATGCAGCAACTGTAAACCTCCGATCCGCTTCAGCTGGTCGCCCGTTAAAAACGCTACGACCTATGAATTTATCCTGGCTAAGAACGCACAGCTCACGGATATTATCGTACACGAAAAGACACAGACAACCGCCTTCGAGCTAAAAAGTGAACTACAGCCTTCAACGGCTTACTACTGGCAGGTCAGGGCAGTGGCGCCGGTAATAAGCGACGCCAGCCCGGTGGGCACCTTCAGCCTCTCTGAGAATAAGATAACACCACAAAAACCGCCGCCGGCCACCACTAAACCCGGCGCCGTCTCCGCTTCATTCGATTTCCTGATATGGATAATCATTGTTATCATTTCGACAATGCTCCTGCTTATCAGTGTCTACATCTTTGTCTCACGGAGACGTAGCGAATGGTAGAAGCCCGAAAAGACGGACAGGTCTAAAGACAGTTGCTACAGTTTTCGCTGGCTGATTGAAATATGAAAGAAATGCGGAACGACAGTTATAAAACCATCGCGGCAATTGCCGATAAGAGGCTTCCTGGCCGAGGACGAGGGCCGTGCGCTGTATGACATAGCCTTAACCGCGGCTAAGCTCGGCCCCTGCCTTGAGATAGGCAGCTTTTGCGGCAAATCGGCCGTGTATATAGGGGCTGCCTGCAGGGAGATGGGGGTTACGCTTTTCACCATAGACCACCACCGCGGTTCGGAGGAGCAGCAGCCCGGGCAACTCTATTTCGACCCCGAGATATATGATGAGAAAAGCGGTGAAATAGACAGCTTTCCGCTGTTGAGAAATACGCTAAAAACAGCGGGATTGGAGGACACGGTGGTCCCCATGGTCAGCCGGTCAACGGTGGCGGTCAGGAACTGGGCCACGCCGCTCAGCCTGGTTTTCATAGACGGAGGGCACAGCTATGAAACCGCGCTTACCGATTATCAGAACTGGAGCCCTCACCTGTTGCAGGGGGGGTTCTTAGTCTTCCACGATATCTACCTTGACCCCGCCAAAGGCGGCCAGGCGCCGCGCCAGGTTTATGAGAAAGCACTTGCCCGCGGGGATTTCGAGGCGTTGCCCATGGTAAACACGCTGGGACTATTAAAGAAGCGGCATGTTGTGGTGGTCGAAAAGAAGGTTTGTTGCTGACATCGGCCTGAGCATATCGGCAGCTAATATCACGGCGGCCGAGGTCCAGGTGGGTTTTTCCAGTGGCCATATCTCGTGCTCGGGGAAGGCCACGCCGTACCAGTAGGCGCCGTCCTCGTCGCGCATCTGGTGCACCCAGTAATAAATCATGGCTGATTGCTTGTATTCGCCATGCACGGCCAGCGAGATGGCAAGCTCGCTGCTTTCGGCGGCGGTAACCCACTGTTTATCAAGGTTGCAAACGGAGCCCTTGCCGTGCACGATGAATTTATCCCAGCTGTCGTAAATCCGGCTGATCGCCTCCTGCCCGTTAATGACGCTGCAGAGGGCCGGATAGTACCAGTCCATGGCAAAGGCCGAGATATTGGCGCCGTCCAGGGGTTCACCGTAAGGCAGCGGCATGCCTAATATCGCCTTGCGCAGTGTCTCGTTGGCCATCTCCCAGTCTGTATGTCCCTCACCGATAACCTCAGCTATCTTTAATGCACAACGTATGCTCAGGTAAGTAGAACTGCAGCTGGCTATCTGGGCCGAGGGGTAGATAATGCCCTGCGCGTCCCTGGCCCAGTAGACTTCGCCTTTGGGTCCGCGCATCTTCAATATGTATTTAATGGCCTTTTCAACGGACGGCCACATTTCCATCAGGAAAGAACGGTCACCGGTTATCAGGTAATGATGCCAGACGCCCACCGCTATATAAGATATGGCATGCGAGACTTTATACGTATCCTTGGCTATGCCGTTTTGATAACTGGCATACCAGCTTCCGTCCGGTAGTTGAACGCCGGCCAGCCATTCGTAGGCCTTTTCCGCTTCATCATGAAAGCTGCCCGCATCTATGGCCATGGCGCATTCAACGTGCGTCCAGGGCTCTACCACACCACCTTCCATCTCGGGTACCGCTCCCTGCTTCTCCTGTACGCCGACTATGCCCTCCAGGGTCGGCCTGAGAAATTGCGCGGATATCAACTCATCCATCTCAGGTATCTCAAAGGAAGTATTGTTATCAACAGTCATATCTCATCCAGCCTTTACGTAAGCTTGCTTTTCGATGGCGTCACGGTAAACCTCCGCCGTCTCTTTAGCAGCAGTGTCCCAGTTAAACAGCCTGGCAACCCTCTCTTTTCCCAGCGCCCCCAATTGCCTGCGCCGGTTGTCATCGTCCAGAAGGGTATTAATTGCCTCCACTATGGCGCGCGTATCGCCGGGCGGCACAAGTATGCCAGCATCCCCGACCACCTCAGGCAACGCGCCGGCGGTAGTCGAGATTACCGGGGCGCCGCAGGCCATGGCCTCAGCAGCGGGCAAACCGAACCCTTCATAGATGGAGGGAACCACCAGCATGGTCGCCTCGCTATAATGTTGCACCAGCTTATCTGTATCTATCTTGCCCGTATACCGGGCACAATCGCTGAGCTTTAACGATTCTATCAGTCCCTGCGTATAACCGTTCTTCATCGGTTCTCCCACAATGACCAGCTCAATATCTTTCGTTCTGCGGATCTCCGCGATCGCTTCCAGCAGGTACTTCAAGCCCTTGAGCGGCGTATCCCCGCTGTTGATAACCAATATCCGGTTAGACGGCCTCACCGACCCGGGCACTTCCCTGAAAACCTCCCGGTCAACGCCGCAGTAGATTATTCTGAACTTATCGGCAGCCAACCCAAAACTCTCCGTTATCTCCTGAAGCGAGTGCTTCGAATCAGTGATGAAATGCGACAACTGGCCGGCTACCTTGATTTGCGTATCGGCAAAGGAGTACCACCTCCGGATACCCCAGCTCTGCATCATCGACCGGGAGGCCTTGAGGGCCAGCTCACGGTCGATGGTTATGGGGTGATGTATGGTCGTGACCAGGGGTATACCCAGCTGGTGTATCTTGAGTATCCCTTCAGTGATGCACTGGTTGTCGTGCACGATATCGTATTTCTTTCCGCGGCCGTTCTGACGGAAGGCGTTATAGGCACGCATAGCGAAGGTCTTCGGTTCCGTAAAATAGCCGCCGCATTCACCAACCCACTCCACAAAATTGGGCCACGTATTCAGCCACAGCGGGTTGATAAACAGGCGCCGGGGTTCAGAAAGCCGGTACAGGTCAAGGCTGGGCAATTTGACCAGGTTAATTCCTTCTACCAGCTCAGGGTACGGCGGTCCGGCCAAAACATCAACTTCGTGCCCCAGCTTTTGCAAGGAACTGCTGAGATACCTGACGTAAATACCCTGCCCGCCGGAATATTTATAACCCCGGTAACTAAGCAAGCATATTCGCACTGATAGCCATCCGGAAGATTAATATCTCAAATATTGAAAACACCGCATCATTTTACATTTATTATCGCTATAAATCAAGACTGAGTTCCTTTGTGACATGTCTTTGCGAGATAGCCTCATTATACACATCAACTGTTCGCTTGGCCGCGCCTTGCCAGTTGAATCTCTCAAGGATGCGCTTCCTGGCCATGGCGCCGTATTCAGCGCGTTTAGCCGGGTCATCCAGCAATTGCGCTATCGCGGCGGCGAGCGCGGCCGGATCGGCGGGCGGCACAAGTATACCGGCATCGCCTACTACCTCCGGCAGAGCGCCGGCCGTGGTGGAAACCACCGGGGAGCCGCAGGACATGGCTTCAGCGGCAGGCAACCCGAATCCTTCATACGTTGAAGGTACAGCCAGCAGGGTAGCGGTCCGGTATAACCTGACTAATTCCGATGTATCTACCTGGTCGCAGAAACTGACACAACTTGTGAGTCCCAGCCTGTCCATCAGCTTCTCCGTCTCACCATCGCCTAATGTACGCCCGACTACGACCAGCTTGAGATCCCATTTTTTCCTCAATTCGGCCAGCGCCCGCAATAAAAAGCGCAGCCCTTTGACAGCCGTATCACGGCTCATCACCATCAATATGCTGTCATCCAGCCTTTTCACACTCTCCAGCGGACTGAATATCTCCGTGTCTATACCATTGTAAATCACCCGCATCCTGTCGTCGGGGATACCGAATACCTCGTGTATGTGATGCTTGGCCATCTCTGAAACCGTGATGATATAGGGCAATTGCCTGGCAACTTTTATCTGCATGCCGGTAAAGGAAAACCAGCGCCAGTAGCCCAGCTTATCCTTGAGGGACTTTGCCGACTTAATGGCAAGGTCGCGGTCGATGGTAACCGGATGATGGATGGTTTCCACCACCGGGTACCCGGCACGCATGATATCCGCTATGCCGTATGAAAGTGTCTGGTTATCATGGATGATATCGTATTTTGCGCCGTTCTTAATTATGTAATCATACGCCCGTATGCCAAAGGCCAGCGGTTCAGAGAAATACCCGGTCATGATACCGCTCCATTCCATGAAATTGGCGTAGGTATTCAGCTTCCTGGGATCGATAAACAGCCGTTGCCAGGACCCGAACCTGTAGAGGTCAAGGCTGGGCAACTTGATCAGCCCGACGCCGTCATCTACGATGGGATAAGGAGGCCCCGACAGCATATCGACCTCATGCCCGAGGTCCCTGAGGGCATTGCTCAGGTAACGCATATAAATGCCCTGGCCGCCGGAATAGGCGTAACTTCGGTAACTCAACAAACATATTCGCATGATCTTCTTCTGTAATTCTTTTTTCCGCCAGATATGATATCAGACTTGAGCAGTTGGCGTATAATGGGGGCTAAGATTTGCGAGGTTAGTAGCTGAAATGTGGAACGATCTGAAAGCCGCAGCATTCCTGTTCTCCAAGTACGTAACACGCGGCAACAAGGGCACCGTTGTCCTGACCGTACTCGTTGCCACGCTGGCTTTCTTACAGATCAACCTGATCTCAGGCATATTCAGTGGCGCCCTCGGGCTTATCTACGAACAAACTAAGAATAACTACGTCGGTAATATCGTCATACAGCCGGGCAAGGATCAGTGGGGCAGCAGCGAGGAGTATATCACTCAGGTAAGCGAGCTTAAACGCAAGATCAATGCTATACCCGGCATTATCGGCTGCAGCTCACATTACACCATAGGCTCCGTAGTTGAGTATGACCCCGATAAAACAGGCAAGGACATCAGGACGATAAGCTGGCCCGTAAAGTCTATTGATCCCAAGGATGAAATGCAGATATCCGGCCTGCATAATTATATGCTGGCAGGACAATACCTTGATGAATCCGACCGGGACCAGATAATCATGGGCCGTGAGATATCCGGCGGATACGGGGCCATGCTTGAGGTGCAATCGTTGAAGGGCGTCAATATCGGCGACGAGGTAACGGTCTTCTATCACAACGGGGTCACGCGTAAATACACTTTAAAAGGTATCTACGCTACCGCCTTCCCGCTGGCCGATATGACTGCATTCGTGACTCAGAAGGAAATGGAATCGGTACTGGGGATCCACGACCGTGCCAGCGAAATAACCATCAGGACGGATGACGCCTATCCTGAAGCATATTACATACAGGAATTGAGGAAGGCCGGAGTGGAACTGCCGGACATCAGGCCCTACCAGGATTTCATCGGCCTGGTCCTCGGCCTCGCACAGACCTTCGATATCATCAAGAGGATCGTCCTTTTCATAGGGCTGGTTGTTGCAGGAGTGACTATATTTATCGTCATTTTCATTGCCACCGTCAGTAGGAAAAAGCAGATCGGCATTATGAAAGCCATCGGCATGAAGGAAAGCATCATAGTTGCCTCCTACATTATGCTGTCGCTCTTCTATGCCGTAGTCGGCATCGGGATTGGACTTGTACTGCTTGAATTTGTGGCAACGCCCTATTTTATTGCACATCCACTGCTTTTCCCTGTGGGCAAAACCAGCCTGCTAATCATCAGGAGCGAGGTCGCCACCAGTATCATCTGCATGCTCATCGTCAGTATCATCGCAGGTTTTATACCATCCTGGCGGGTCAGCCGTGAAAATATCATCAAGGCCATCTGGGGATAGCGGGATTATGATAAAGGTGACCGACCTGAAAAAGACCTACTCCGGTAAGATCCCTGTGCATGCGCTCAAAGGCGTCAGCTTCGAAATCCCCTCCGGCCAGTTCGTCGCTATCATGGGCCCCAGCGGCTCCGGCAAGTCCACCCTGCTCCATCAATTGGCGCTGCTTGACGATCCCACATCAGGCAGAATCCTGCTGGACGGATTGGATGTATTAACGCTTACCGACCGTAAACGTACGGAGTTTCGACTGCGCCACCTGGGCTATGTCTTCCAGGAATATGCCCTGATACCCGAGTTAAACGCCATCGAAAACGCCTTCCTTCCCCTCATGCTGCTGGGCATGAAACGAAAGGAGTTCATCAGGGTATCCACTGAGCTTATGGGCAGGGTCGGCCTTGACAACCGCCTGCACCACCTGATCAGCGAACTCTCGGGAGGCGAACAGCAGAGGGTGGCCATCGCCCGCGCGCTCGTCAATAAGTCGAAAATTCTCTTCGCCGATGAACCCTGCGCCAACCTCGATACTGAGAATAAAGGTATTGTTCTCAGGCTGCTGAGAAAGCTTTGCAATGACCTGGGCCAGACCATACTTATGGTGACACATGAGCCCGAACAGAGGGAATTCGCCGACCGTGTGCTGTGGTTCCGCGACGGCCGCCTGGTAAAAGAGGAATATATCGCCAAAGACGTACGGGAAGATGCCATACACAATGGATACCGTACCGATGTTTCCTCAGACTAAATTTAGCCGTAGGGGCGTACCTTCAGGTGCGCCCGTAAAGAGCTTTTCCTCTTGTCATTGCGAGGGTGAGCCGAAGCTGCGAGCCGAATGCGCGGCAGTCAGCGACGAAGCAATCTTTCGGCATTACGCCTTTGCTTATAGAGATTGCTTCGCTTCGCTCGCAATGACAGAATAATAAGGCTCGCAATGACGAAGAAAACCTTAAAACCCGTCCCTACATCAGAGCGCTATTTTGCCTTGCCCTGGTCGGCCACCGCCTGCCTGGCTTTCTTGAGATCTTCATCACTGGCCAGATAATAACTCCTGGACCTCCTCAAGCTGCCGTCAAGCTCATAAACCAGCGGGATGCCTGTGGGTATATTCAGGTTCACGATATCCTTTTCACTGACTGCATCTAAATATTTTACCAGCGCGCGGATGCTGTTGCCGTGGGCTGAAATGATAATACGCTTACCGGCCCGCAAGGCGGGTGCTATGGATTTGTGCCAGTACGGCAGGCATCTGCGGTAAGTATCCCGCAAGCTCTCAGATAGTGGTACCTGGTCGGGTGTAAGCATTGTGTAGCGCGGGTCACTGCCGGGATAACGGCAATCGCCCTTTTTCAGCGCCGGCGGCGGTATATTGTAACTCCTTCTCCAGATTAATACCTGGTCTTCGCCGTATTTCTTGGTCGGATTTATTTAATCCCTGCAGCGCACCGTAGTGCCGCTCATTAAGCCTCCACGATTTTTTCACCGGTATCCACATAAGGTCCATCCCGTCCTGGACTATCCATAAAGTCCGGATAGCACGCTTTAACAAAGATGTGAACGCCAGATCAAATTCATAGCCCTGCTCTTTAAGTGTCCGGCCTGCCTGCTTCGCCTCCTCTATTCCTTTTTCTGATAAATCTACATCCGTCCACCCGGTAAAGCGGTTTTCCTTGTTCCAGGTACTCTCACCGTGCCGCAGCAATACCAGTTTCAACATATGAATTTCTCCCCGAAAACCTTACAATAAATAATGACTGTTTTGATTTTCTCGCGCTAAGGTTTTATTATAACCAAAGCTAATCGCCGTTGCACTATTTAAGAGGTGTGAATATTTGAGCCAGCCAATCTATCTCAACAAGGACCTGGGATTTATCAGGATAGGCGCGGCAGTGCCGGCGCTTAAAGTAGCCGACATCGATTTCAACGTATCGGCGATCTGCGCTGTGATCAAAAAGGCGGCAACTCAGGGCATACAGGTACTGGCATTCCCCGAGATGTCGCTGACCGGCTACACCATCGCCGACCTCGTACAGCAGCAAGTCCTGCTGGAAAAAGCGGAGAAGGCGTTGAACAGGGTGGTGCAGGCCAGCCGCAATATCAGTATGCTTATCATCGTCGGCTTACCCCTGTGCATAGATCAAAAAGTATTCAATTGCGCGGTTGTCATAAATTCAGGGCATATACTGGGGATCATCCCCAAAACATATCTGCCATCTTATAAAGAATTTTACGAGAGCAGGTGGTTTGTATCGGGTGAAGACGCCTGCTCTGATACCGCCCATATCGGTGAAACGCCCGTTCCCTTCGGCACGAACATCCTCTTCTCCATCCGCGGCGTGCATTCCGCGGTAATCGGGATTGAGATTTGCGAGGACCTATGGGTACCCCTAGCACCCCACGAGTACCAGTCCCTGGCCGGCGCATCTGTGCTGGTAAACATATCTGCCAGCAACGAGCTCCTGGCCAAGGCGGATTGGCGCAGGACAATGGTTCTATCGGAATCCGGCAGGTGCGCCGCAGCATGCTGTTATGTTTCGGCCGGCGCGGGCGAATCGTCCAACGATGTCGTCTTTGGCGGCCATACGCTTCTCGCTGAAAACGGAAACCTGCTGTGCGAATCCCGGCGTTTATCTGCAGAGACGGACATGCTGGTTGCAGACATTGACCTCGACCGTCTGGCGCATGACCGCAGGACGATTACCAGCTTCCGTCAATCGCCGCAACACCTGAAGCCTTTCAGGATAATCGAGGCCAGTGTGGACGACATCGCAGCCGTGAAGTTGTTCAGGGACATCGACCCTCAACCGTTTGTGCCTAAGGACGCAGCCATGCGTGCTGACAGGTGCCGCGATATATTTGCCATGCAGGTCGCGGCGCTTGCCAAAAAACTGGGCGGCTCGCACATCCAGAAGCTGGTGCTGGGCGTTTCCGGCGGGCTCGACTCCACCCTCGCCCTGCTGGTAGCCGCCAGGACCATGGACTACCTGGGCAAACCACGGGGTAACGTGTATGCCTATAGTCTGCCGGGATTCGGTACGACCAGCAGGACCCGGGAAAACGCCACAGCTTTATGTAAAGCCCTTAAGGTCAACTTACAGAGCGTAAATATAACCACTTCGTGCAAATCCCATATAAAAGACCTGGAGCATGACGGGCAGGAAGATGTAGTTTTTGAGAATATCCAGGCTCGCTACCGCACTGAATTCCTCTTCAACAAGGCCAACCAGCTTGAGGCGATTTTGCTCGGCACCGGTGACCTGACCGAGGTTGCGCTGGGATGGTGCACCTTTGCGGGCGACCATATGTCGCATTATCACGTCAATGTATCCGTGCCCAAAACACTGGTGCGCTACCTGATACGCTGGGCTGCCGATGAAGAGCTATCAAATAAACAGGCACAAAAAGTGCTTTACGACGTGCTCGACACTCCGATTTCTCCTGAACTGAAAAGCCCGGCCAGGGGAGAGATCACACAGAGGAGCGAGGACGTGATCGGCCCGGTTGAGCTGGCTGATTTCTATCTTTATCCTTTCGTCAGGCTGGGAAGCCCTCCGGGTAAGATACTCTTCGTAGCCAATGAGGCCAGGAAGCAAAAGCTCTTCGACGGCCGTTATACGCTTGAGGAACTGCACAGGTGGCTGGAAAGTTTCATCCAGAGGTTTTTCGCAAACCAGTTTAAAAGAACCTGCATGCCGGAAGGTCCCAAAATAGGGTCAGTCAGTCTATCACCCAGGGGGGACTGGAGGATGCCATCAGATGCAGAACCGGCGCTCTGGCTGGAGAACCTCGAGCAGATGTATTCAAAACTGCGCGGTTAGATATCCCGCAAGGTTTGTATAACGATTCACTCCGGTCAATCGACTTTGCGGAACTTGTCCTTGGGAGCGCCGCAGATAGGGCATTCGTCAGGAGCCATCCCTACGTGTATGTAACCGCAAACGTTGCAGACATAGTAATCCACGCCCACAGGGTCCATCAGTCGGTCAAGGGCCTTTTCGTATAATTTAGCGTGCCCTTTTTCCACGTCCCGGTGATAGCCGAAAACAGTCGCGATGGCTGTGTTACCTTCCTCTGATGCATCCTTAATCATCTCGGGATAGGCATCGCGGGCGAAATTCTCCCGCTCGAAAGCAGCCTGCAAATTCTCCTGTGTATCCGCGACCACTCCCAGTAACCGGAGGTGGTGAAAAGCGTGCACGGCTTCAGATTCAGCCACCGCCCGGAAAAGCCCGGCAATAGCGGGGAAACCCTCCTGGTCCGCTTTAAAAGCGAATGCCAGGTCCCTGATATTAGCCTTGGATTCAGCAACAAAGCCTTCCTGCAGGTTCTTTAACGTCCTGGTTCCTTTAATTTTTGAGTTGGTATATTCCACAAACTTGTCAGGGCCCGCCCCGCATATCGCGCAGCGCTGCGGCTTCTGATCCGCGATCTCAAGATGCCTGCAATGCGTACATAACCACATATCTGCTGACCTCCAATATTAGATGTTTACATTGACATCAGCTATAAATTAAGCCAGATTATATCACACATGCCGCGGGCCAACGGACGCCTTTATCCAAGCAGCATTAACTTAACGCCGCGGTGTATCATGGCAACGGCTATAGCAGCCAGCAGAAGTGCAAATATTTTGGACAGGGCCAGCACTCCGCCACGTCCCAGCATCTTGACCAGCCTGTTGGCCTGCGCGAAAAAGAGCCATGATATAAGCAGGTTTACCACGAAGGAAAAGGTCACCATGGCTATATGGTACTGGTCGGTAAGAATTAATAAAGTGGTCAATACAGCCGGGCCAACCACCAGAGGTGTGCCCAGCGGCACTATGCCCATGACATTATCACCGGTAGATGCCTGGGCTTCAAACATCTTGCCCACGACTAATTCTTTGGCGCCCAACAGAAACAGGATAAGTCCGCCGGCGATGAGGAAATCGTTGACCGTGATGCCCATGAAAATGAATATGCCCTTCCCGACAGCAATGAACGCCAACCCCAGGGCCAGGGCCGTAATCAGCGCGTGCCGTATCACCACGCTCCGCGACTTATCCTGCATTCCATGCGTAATGGTCAACAATATCGGCACCGTGCTGATAGAATCCATCGCAACGAAGAGCGGTACGAAGGTAAGGCCGAAATCACGGAGCAAATCTAAAAAAATGTTCAATGCTCATACTCCACGGGAAAATTGGTATCGCATTCCTGATTTGTTCTTAAGTTTCCAATCAATATTTTTACGTTCGGTTTAGAACTTTTGTATTAATAATAACAGAAGTGTTTTGTTCGTACAATTTCAACCGGTGCTGGTCAATTAGGTTAAGTCGGATAGCTAAATGTCAGCTTTTTTAGCTATTAAATTACCATGGCCCGATCAGGTAGTAGATACATTTTTGGTATAATTCATAGCCACGGGTTTTTAAGAAACAAAGGGCGTTCTATTCGTTACTACCGCCTCAGTCTGTTAGGTGCCCTGTGTTGTTACTGTGTATACCGTTCCGGATTTTATGGAAATTAAAATCGCCTTGTATTAGTATTAGCACACCGAATATTTAATCATATAAATAAGAGTTGTGGAGGTTAAGCATGGACATTGCGGAAATTGCATTGGGTATCACAGTCGCACTGTTAGATAAACTGGAATATGACTTTAAATTTTCAGATGATAAAGATGCCAGGATAGGCCACATTAATACTCTTGCAGAGATAGGAACCAAGTTATATAAAACGACCATGAAGAAATTGAACGAACCCTAACATTTTATTATGGATGAACATACATGCCGATGAAGACGTGGCTTTGGTAGGTATGATTTTTGTTGTGGGTAAGATACTTACGTCTTACGAAGGTACCCATTCTCCCTGAACCAGGTTATGGCTTTTTCAATAGATACCCTGACGGGTGTTTGGGGTAGGCCCAATTCCCTGACAGCCTTGGAACAGTCAAAATATTCATACTTTCTGCCGATCTTCAGTTCCGACGCCGTGCTTGCAGGTGGTT
>JAPLHK010000056.1 GCA_026389715.1 Chloroflexota bacterium | reverse complement strand
GTTGTGGCAGTGGACGCTGACCACCGCCTTCGATATATTCGGTACGTTTTTGAATACTCCTTCGATGAGCTTGCCGAACTCGGTGGGCAGGGAGTAACCCACGGTATACGCTATGTTTACCGTCGTAGCGCCGGCTTCGATAACTGTCTCTATTATCCGGTAGAGGAATCCTGCATCCGTGCGCGTCGAATCCATGGGCGTGAACTCCACGTCGTCTATGTGCTTTTTGGCCCTGGCCACCATGGCGCCGGCCAGCTTCAAAACATCCTCCTGGCTCTTCTTCAACTGGTAGGCCAGGTGCATAGAGGAGGTGGACAGGAAGATGTGTATGCGGCCCTTCCTGGCCGGTTTAATAGCCTCCCAGGCGCGGTCGATGGCCTCTTCATTGGCATGGCTGAGGGCACAGACGGTCGATTTGCGCAGTTCGCGGGCTATCAGGCGCACAGCCTCGAAGTCGCCCTCCGAGGTGATGGGAAATCCAGCCTCGATGATATCCACGCCCAGTGTTTCAAGCTGCCTGGCGATCTCGAGCTTCTCCTGCGCGTTGAGGCTGGTGCCGGCCGCCTGCTCGCCATCTCTGAGCGTAGTATCAAAAATGAAGACACGTTCACCTGTCATAATCCCACCTGCTGATAAATCAAGTAACGGGACTGCCGTCGCGGCTATTTAAGCCAGGGCATCATGGCGCGCAGCTTTTTGCCCACCACCTCGATGGGATGCTCGGCTTCCCGGCGCTTGAGCGCATTGTAGACCGGGCGGTTGGCCTGGTTCTCTAATATCCACTCCCGGGCGAAGCTGCCGTTCTGCACCTCCTCCAGTATCTCCTGCATCTCGGCCTTGACCGACTCATTGATTATCTGCGGGCCGCGGGTGTAGTCGCCGTATTCCGCCGTGTCGCTCACGGAATAGCGCATGAAGGTCATGCCGCCGCGGTGTATCAGGTCGACGATCAGCTTGAGCTCGTGCAGGCACTCGAAATAGGCGATCTCCGGCTGGTAGCCCGCCTCGACCAGCGTCTCAAAGCCGGCCTTGATGAGCGCTGTCACGCCGCCGCAGAGCACGGCCTGCTCGCCGAAGAGGTCGGTCTCGGTTTCCTCGGCGAAGGTGGTCTCAATTACGCCTGCCCTGGCGCAGCCGATGCCCCTGGCGTAGGCCAGCGCCTGCGCCTTGGCCTTGCCCGAGGGATCCTGGTGAACCGCTATGATGGCGGGCGGGCCGGATTTCTCCACGTAAAGCTGCCGGACCATGTGGCCCGGGCACTTGGGGGCGATCATGGAGACGTCAACGTAGTCCGGCGGTACGATCTGGCCGTAATGGATGTTGAAGCCGTGTGCGAACATCAGCGTCTTGCCTTTGGCTAACTGGTCGGCGATCGACTCCTTGTATACCATGGCCTGCAACTGGTCGGGGACCAGCATCATGATGACGTCTGCCCTTTTGGCCACGTCGGCCGCGTCCGAAACGTCGAAGCCCGCCTTTTTGGCACTGCGGTGCCCTTCCGTGCCTTTGGCCTCAGCTACGATAACCTTGAGCCCGCTGTCGCGCAGGTTCTGGGCATGGGCATGGCCCTGGCTGCCGTAACCTATAATGCCGATGACCTTGTTTTTGAGCAGGGCCAGGTCCGCGTCTTTCTCGTAATATATTTTCACTTTGATACCTCCTGTCTGTAAAATAATTAATTCATTTTAGCGGCGAATTTATGAGCTTCGCTGACAGCTACCAGTCGGGCAGGATTTCCTCTTCCGGCGGGGCCTGCTCTACTGCGTGGCGCAGCGGTTTATGCTCCTCGATGGTGAGCGGACCTGAGCCGCCGCGCGGCAGGGCGATGGTACCTGTCCGCGACATCTCCCTGATGCCGAAGCCCCGCAGCAGCTCGATGAGCGTATCCACCTTGTCCTGCGTGCCGGTGACGACCAATATCAGCGAATCAGGCGATACGTCGACGATGTTGGCGCGGAAGATATCCACTATCTGGATGATCTCGCTGCGTGTGGAGGGTGTGGCGCGCACCTTGATCATGGCCATCTCGCGCGCCACCGGGTTCTCTCCCGTGATATCCGCTATGCGGATGACCTCTATGATCTTGTCTAACTGCTTGCGCACTTGTTCCACGTTGGCGTCGTCGCCTTCCACCACTATGGTCATGCGTGACAGGTGGGGCTGTTCGATGTGCCCCACGGCGATGCTCTCGATATTAAAATTGCGCCGCCTCAGCGTGCTGGCGATGCGGTTGAGCACACCCGGGCGGTCCTGCACCAGTGCTACTAATATGTGTTGCCTGATCAATGAACGGTCTCCATATTTATTTATACTGCGCCTATTTTTTCAGGCTTCCCAGCGGGCTGGGCATCTCCAGGAACTCGACGATGGTCTTTCCCGGCGGGACGAAGGGGTACACGTTTTCTTCCGGCTCGACGACAAACTCGATGAGGAAGGGCCCCTTATGCTCCATGGCCTTGTGGATGGCCGGCCTGACATCTATCTTCTTGCTCACGCGCACGCCCTTCATGCCGTAAGCTTCCGCTAACTTGACGAAATCGGGGTTATAGAGTTGGGTGCCGAAATAGCGCTTGTTATAGATGAGCTCCTGCCACTGGCGGACCATGCCTAACCAGCCGTTATTGAAGACGGCGATATTGATATCCAGGTCTTCCTGCACCATGGTGGCCAGCTCCTGCACGGTCATCTGGAAGCCGCCGTCGCCGGCTATGCACCAGACCGTTTCATGGGGGCAGCCCACCTTGGCCCCGATGGCCCCGGGCAACTCGAAGCCCATTGTGCCCAGGCCGCCCGAGGAAACGAAGCTGTTGGGTTTGTCGTAGAAAAAATACTGCGCGGCCCACATCTGCGCCTGGCCAACGCCCGTGACTATGATGGTATCCCCTTTGGTGGCCTCGTGTATCTGGCGGATGATGTATTGCGGCAGCACTCCTTCATGGTCGCGCACCTCGGTAGCCGGGTGCTGCGCCCGCCAATCGTCTAACTGCGACAGCCAGCCTATATGGTCACGTTTGACTATTTGCTTGTTAAGCACCTGCAGGACGTTTTTAACGTCGCCCACTATGGGCACTTCCACCTTGAGGTTTTTGCCTATCTCCGCCGCGTCCACATCGATATGCACGATGCGCGCCTGCGGCGCGAAGGTGCTCACGCCGCCCGTCGCCCGGTCGTCGAACCTCATGCCTATGGCGATCAGCAGGTCGGCGTTGTGTATGGCCTTATTGGCATAGCCCATCCCGTGCATACCCAGCCACCCGTAGCTCAGCACGTGCGATTCGGGGAAGCACCCGATGCCTAAGAACGTGGTGACCACCGGCAGTTGCGCGTTTTCGGCCAGCTCCTTGAGTTCGGCATAGGCACGCGCGATGTTGACGCCGTGTCCGGCGACTATCACGGGCCTCTCCGCCGAATTTACCAGATCAGCCGCCTTTTTTATCTGCGCCGGGTGGCCGAACAACTTTGGCTTGAAGCCGGGAAGGTCAATTTTATCGGGGTGGATATACTCGGTCCTGGCCTGGAAGACATCCCTGGGTATATCCAGCAGCACCGGGCCCGGCCTGCCTGTCAGCGCCACATGCACAGCTTCGTGCACGCTCCGTGCCAGGTCGTCCACATCCAGCACGAGCTGGTTGTACTTGGTAATCGGCACCGTAATGCCGGTGATATCAATCTCCTGGAAGGCGTCCTTGCCGATAAAATGCGTAGGCACCTGTCCCGTTATAGAGAGCAGTGGTACCGAATCTAAGTAAGCGTTGGCGATGCCCGTCACCAGGTTGGTAGCGCCCGGCCCCGAGGTGGCTAAGCAGACGCCGACCTTGCCGGTGACCCTGGCATAGGCGTCGGCGGCATGCGCCGCGCCCTGCTCGTGCCTGACCAAGATATGCCGCAACTGCGGGTAACGGGGCAGCGTATCGTAGAGGGGCAGCAACACCCCGCCCGGGAAGCCGAAGATGACCTCGACCCCTTCCTTGATCAGGCATTCACATAATATCTCAGCGCCGGTCTTTATCATCTGCCAAGTTTACTCCTGCTATTTAAATACCGCTCCCTCGCTGGCCGGGCCGACTTGCTCTATGTACCTCTTCAGGTAGCCTC
>JAPLHK010000024.1:1104-29655 GCA_026389715.1 Chloroflexota bacterium | reverse complement strand
TCATCGCGGCTTACGGGTACCAGCAAAGGCCACTTAGCAGCGCCGGCCATATACTTGTCCTCGGGAAAAGGCGCGTAATACGCCGCCTTGATTTCAGGCGGTAATTTCTGGGCAAATCCCATACTAAACGAGATATCCAGCAGTTTCTTCGGCTCTTTCTCGCCCATCTGGTCTGCCGCCGCCCTCCACTGCAAAAAAGCGTCGGGAACATTATCGCCGTTGGGCAGGCCGGTATTCATGATGATCAGTCTGGCAAAGCGGTCCTTCAGGATAGTGGCAACTGGCAACCCGATAAGCCCACCCCAATCCTGGCATACAAGTGTAATATTGCGCAGGTCCAGCTTCTCAATGAAACTAATGAGTGTGTCCATATGCATTTTTATGGAGTATTCGTCCCTCTCCGTGTATTTATCCGACTTTCCAAAGCCTACGAAGTCCATGGCAACCGCCCTGTGCTTCTTTACGAAGATGTCTATCATCTTGCGGTACAGGTATGACCATGACGGCTCACCGTGGGCACACAAAATGGGGTCGCCCTTACCCTCATCCACGTAGTGGATCCGCATCCCCTTTATATCCATGTAATGCGGCTTGTATGGATAGCCCGGTAAATTATTGAATCTTTCGTCCGGTGTCCTGATGACTGGCATGTTACCTCCTATCCTCTGAGTTAATTTTCTCCCCGGCCCTGCGGAATGAACTGGACCACCCGGTCCATATCACACATTTTTCACTGCTTTATACTTGCATTTGACTAAATTTTATAAATAGTCTAATCTATCAAATGTTCAATATCTAACATTTGTTCGATGATAGTAACATTATGAAGGCCGAATTGTCAACTGTCAGAACCTTCAGTCCGAATAACGGTCTGGTTGAGGAGAGGCGCCGGCAGATCATCCAGGCGGCTTTCCGTCTTATTGCCGCCAGGGGCATTCAGAAAACCAGCATCAGGGAAATCGCTTCTGCCAGTGAAATGACTATTGGCAACCTCTATCACTACATCGGAACACGCGAGGATATTATTTTTCTGGCTATTAACTATGGCCTGTACCAGGTCCGCAAGTTGATCAAGGAAATAAATGATCTATGTGAAACCCTTGAGCCAAGGGAAGCGCTTAAAGCTGCTATAGACCGCTACATGAGGTACCACCACGCTAATTGGGAAGGCACCGTTTTTCTTTATAAAGAGATGGGCAGTTTTTCACCATCCTTGCGCTTGCCGGTGATTGAAGTGAATTCACATATGCACGATGTGTTCATCCGCATCCTAAAGAAGGGTTGCAAGACCGGTGTGTTCGCAGTAACCGATATTGACCTGGTGGCCAGTACGATTGTTTCCATGGGTGATATGTGGGCGTTAAAACGCTGGCAATTTAAAAAGAACTACACGCTGGACAGGTATATAGACAGCTTTACTGAAATGATTTTGGCGTTAATTAGCTGTACTTAAAATAATTTATTATCCAGGAGGTCTCTCTCNNNNGAAAACATCAAGGATGTCGCCAAAAAAGCCGGCGCTGCGCTGGTGGGCGTTGCCGGGTCCGACCGCATGGATGGTCCCGCTTCGCTCGACCCGGGCTTTATCATGCGTGGCGCCAAATCCATTGTATCCATAGCGCTACCGCTGGATGTCAATGCTATCTACGAATTTTTCGGCAAGATATCCCCGGTGCCGCATAATATCGACCAGGCCATTAAAAACCAGCGTGCGCACCGTATCTGCACGGAGATTGCCGAATATATTAGTAGTCTGGGATATAAGGCAAAGGTAGTTCCCCCCAATAATACCTACCGCCGCAGTATAGACCCATTTATGGTAAGGCCCACTTTTTCTCACCGCTTCGGAGGTCTTGTGGCCGGCCTGGGCAGCTTCGGACTATCAGGCAACCTGGTTACCAAAGAATACGGCGCCTGCATCGTACTGGATACGGTTGTTACCAACGCCAAACTCAAATCCGACCCGGTACAGCCGGCGCGCTTCGTCATGGACAACCGCTGTAAGACCTGCAAACTATGACCATGGGCATGTTCAGGGATGATGATGAGGAATACCTGCTCATTAACGGCGAGTTGCACGCCCGCGGCAGGCGCGATAACCTTGATTTCTGCAACGCCCCCTGTTTTGGGTTGCACGCCCTCTCCAGGGATAAGAAATGGACCAACTGGGGTCAGCACTGGATAAAGGAATGGATGGATGAACAACCTGACCCCAGCAAGAGGGAGGAAATACGGTCAACTTATATGCGGGTGGGCGGCAGGACCGGCGATAGCACGCTACGCTTCGATGTCATCAGGCACGTTGCCAGGGACCTCTATCCCAGGGGTAAAGTCGAGGATTTCCTGCCCGATTACCAGCACCTGCCCAGGGATGAAGAAGGACGCCGGCAGATTATGCTTAATCTCTACGCAAATATGGGGTTCAAAGGGCTGGAAAGAGACCCCAACCTCATAACCTGCTCGCAATGCATGATGGTCTGCGGCAAGGACTTCGATGAGACCAAGAAGCGCTACGACATGCTCACCAGCAGCGGATACGTGGTGCCCGACCCTGACTGGAAGATGATCCACGTGGATACCTACGAGGAGGCCCTCGCGCTCAAAGAGAAATACAAGCGCCGTGTACACCCGGCGGAGATGATAAAAGACGCACAGGCATCAGGCAAGCTGTGGTTCAAGGACTACTTCGGCTATGAGCCCATTGGTGAGTTCAAAGACCTCATCTACCGCATTAAGGTTAAAAATGCCTGTGCTAAGGCCGGACTGAAGGGCAAGGAGGCGCTGGCGCCCCTATTGATCAATCCTTCGTATCTGTCAGCAATGATACTGCCGCCCAAGAAAAAGAGAAAAAAGAATCCCATTACCAACAGTTAAAATATCGATGTACTAAGATGCAGGGAAAGGTCCTGAGATCTATCCCCACTAACTACTGGTATAATTGGCCATCATTACAGGTAATTTAATAATTCATCTGTAGCAAGAGGAGGGTAAAGTTATGGCAAAGTTAACTGACGCAATGAAGGCAGTGATAACGGGCCAGCAGGCCTGGGTGGCGACCAGTAGCACGGACGGCCGGCCCAACCTGGCCCTGAAAGGTACTGCCAAGATCCTGGATGATGAGCACATTGCTTATTTCGAGTTGTTTGGCAACCGCACCTGGGCCAATGTTCAGCGTAATCCCTGGGTAGCTATCGGGGTGGCCGACTCCACCAAATTCAAGGGCTACCGTTTTGAGGGTAAGGCAGAGATAGTAACCTCAGGGCCCCTCTATGATGAAGCCGTAAAGTTTGGCGAACTCCTGAAGCTGCCGGCGCCACCCAAGGCTGCCATCAAGGTTAAAATCGAAGAGATCTACAATATCGGCAAGGGCGGTATGAAAGTAGACTGAACTCACATTTACCGCCGATTTTACGGCTTAAGCGCATTAAAACGGGGTAGGGATAACTGATCCGGCAAAGTAGTAAAACAACTTTTTACTCTGACACAATGGATTTCGCAGGCCTTTTCGCAAATAAAAAGGAGAGGTAAAACGCATGATAAATGAAAAAGCCGTCGAAAATATTGAAAAATACGGCCCTTGCCATGAGACGGGTGAGGAGAAACGTAAAATCCTGGACGAGATCGGTTTCCCGGTAGGCCAGAAAGCCGAATATGTGATCATTGCCGGCTGTTTTCAGCCCGTTGGCATGCCGCACGTACTGAAAGCACTAAAAAATGTGCTCGACCACTATAAGGTCAGCTACACGCTGCTCGAGAAAGAATATTGCTGCGGTTGGATGCCCATCGGCCAGCCGGCAGTCATGTCCAAAAACGAGGAGGATATCGCCCGTTTTAAGGAGATATCCCGCAAATTGATAGTCAAGAACTTTGAGCAGGCCAAAAAGCTGGGGGCGAAATCCATAGTCCTTTTCTGTGGCGCCTGTGAACCCAATTACGCTAATGCCATGGACCTCACGGACCTGGAGGTAATTTCCTGCAGCGAATTGATCGACCGCTATTTCACGGGCGGGAAACTCGATGCCGCGATAGACTATTATGCCGGATGCTACCGCTTCCGCCGCAAGGTGACCGACAAGCCGGTGGATGTCCAGTCAGCCGTGCGCGTGCTCAAGAAGATTGAAGGCCTCAGTGTGAATGACCTCGATAACAAGTTCTGCTGCTATATCCCGCCGCACCTGGAACAACTGCTGGGCACAGTCAAGACAGACACAGTCGTAAATATCTGTACCGGCTGCTACTTCAACCTCAAAAACGGGATGGCCAAAGATGGGTCAAAACAGGCCAAGATGCTGCCGGAGCTTGTCTGGGAATCCCTGGGTAAAACATAGCCCGGGCCCTGATCAAATCGAATGTCTGACGAGGCGAATTTATGGCTGAATTATCGGATTACCGCAAAGCAGGAGTAGATTTATATGAGAAGCTGCACCTGGCGACCTACCCTGTGGCCATCAAATATATACGGGACGAGTCGGAAATACCGCCCAAAGCCGTAAGGCCTTCACAGGCTAAGCAGCAATGGAGTTTATGCCAGGCATTCACCTATTCGCGCAGGTGGGGATGGACCGTCGCCATGACCGCTGACGATAACTTCTGTACCCCTGCCACGGCCTCGCACAGGTGGGTCGAGGTCTCTGCCGACGACCTGCTGCAGAGCCAGCTCTTCCAGGCCTGGCATAAGGATGTTGAAGCGGAAAAGAAGCGGCAGAAGCACGGCCTTGACCAGGTCGGCGAGGACAACCTGCCAAAGCTGAGCCAATACTGCGGCTTCATCAGTTCGCCCCTGGCACAAGCCCTGCTAATACCGGACAGTGTCCTGGTTTTTGGCAACGGGGAAAATATCAACCATATCATCCAGGCACTCACTTATGAAGGTGAAAACTACCCGACGTCAACCTTCGAGGGTTTCGGCGAAACATGTGTAAAAGGTGGCCTCCTGCCCCATATAACCGGGATACCCCAGATCGTTATACCCGGCATGGGGGACCGGACTTTTTCCGGCGTTTACGACTACGAGATCGCTATCGGCTTGCCTGCCAGCCTGCTCTTCGTCACGGTTCAGAATCTATTCAAGTCAGGGGGCAGGCTCAATTTGGGCAACCCGGTCAGGACGCTGTTGCCCACAGGAATCACCACAAATATCACTCCCGGTTTTAAATACATACGTGAGAAAATCGACGATAGCGAAAAGAGAAAATCAGGGAAAAACGGCTGATAGAATAGCTGATAATAAGTATAATCTAGGGATCAATAAAATCGTCTACAATCAAGCTTCCAGCTGAAATTTTGTTTACGGTCACAGTCTAAGTCCCTGGCTTATATATATTGATAACAATTGAATACCATTTAGGGCCTATCCGGCCTGGCAAAACAGGCTTAATCATTGTCTGCAACTCTTAGCAGTGGTATACTTCAGCATTAACCATGAAGCTGTGGCGAACTCCGTTTGACCGGAATCCCGACGCAGAGCCGCTCGGTTACATCCATATAGATAAAATCCGGTGCAAGGGCTGTGGTTTTTGTGCGGAATATTGCCCCCGCGAGGTCCTGCACATGGGCGCCGAACTCAATTACAAGGGCTACAAGCTAGCCGCTATCAAGGACGAGTCCAAATGCCTGGCCTGCGGCTATTGCGAGCTGATCTGCCCCGAGTTCGCCATTACCCTCATCCTCAACAGCAATGCAAATAAAAGCGAAGAAAAGCACCCTGTTTAGGTTTTGAATTAAGGTCCGCCGGTTTCAACGGCCGTGATTATAAATACTTTTGGCCTTAAGAATAAGGGTTTTATCCGATGCCGGACAATGGTTGCCTGACTGGCGAGTTTTTCATGAACGGCGACAACGCCTGTGCCGAGGGCGCTATAAGCGCGGGCTGCAGGTTCTTCGCCGGCTACCCAATCACCCCAGCCACCGAGATCGCCGAACGTATGAGCCGCCGACTGCCTGTAGTGGGCGGCACCTATATCCAGATGGAGGACGAGATAGCTTCCATGGCCGCCATACTGGGGGCTTCCTGGGCGGGCGTCAAAGCCATGACCTCCACCTCCGGCCCCGGCTTCAGCCTGATGATGGAAAATATCGGCCTGGGAATCATGTTAGAAACGCCCTGCGTGGTGGTGAATATCCAGCGCGCCGGGCCATCCACCGGGCTGCCCACACTTATCGGCCAGCAGGATATCATGCAAGCCCGCTGGGGATCGCACGGCAGCTATGAGATCATCGCCCTCAGCCCCGATTCCCCTCAGCAGATGTTCGACCTGACCATTAAAGCCTTCAACCTTTCGGAAAAATACCGCCTGCCCGTGCTGATCATGTCGGACGAGGTGGTCGGTCATATGAGTGAAAAGGTCGTCATGCCCGAAATCAGGACCGAAGACCTGTTTTACAGGGAGATGCCGCAGAAAGGCGCGGCAGGCTACCTGCCTTATAAGACCAACGGTAGCCTGGTACCGCCCATGGCCATCGCCGGGCAGGGCCACCACTTCCACGTCACCGGCCTGACCCACGATGAAAGGGGCTACCCTGTCATGACCTCCAGAGCCCAGGACCAGCTGATAACCAGGCTGGTCGATAAGATCCGGCTCAACGCCGACGATATCATCATGTGCAACGACTACATGATGGAAGGAGCGGAGATCGTGGTCGTCGCCTACGGCATCACGGCCCGCATCGCCCAGTTCGCCGTCAAGCAGGCCCGCGAGCAGGGGATCAAGGCTGGCTGCCTGCAGCTGGTCACGCTGTGGCCCTTCGCCGAAAGGCGTATCGGGCAACTGGCTTCACAGGTAAAGGCCTTTGTAGTCCCCGAAATCAACCGCGGCCAGATCGTCTATGAGGTTGAACGTTGCGCCTGCGGCAGGGCCCGCACATTATTGGTGCCCCACTCGGGCGGCGAAGTGCACAAGCCCGCTATTATTTCAGCTGCGATTAGAGAGTGCCATGCAGATCGATGATGTAACCAGTTACGAAAGATCGATAGCCAAATACCTCAGGCAGGACAGGCTGCCGCACATCTGGTGCGCAGGCTGCGGTATAGGCCCCGTGTTGAACTGTTTCCTGCGCGCCATCGACAGCGCCGAGCTTAACCCCGACCTGGTATCGGTTGTTTCGGGCATCGGCTGCTCGGGCCGTGTGGCCGGTTACGTGAAGCTGGACAGCTTCCACACTACGCACGGGCGCGCCATACCGTTCGCCACCGGCCTCAAGCTGGCCAACCCCCAGCTGAAAACCGTGGTCTTCTCCGGTGACGGCGACCTGGTCGCCATCGGCGGCAACCACCTCATACACGCCGCCCGCCGCAATATCGATATGACCGTGATCTGCATCAACAATTTCACCTACGGCATGACGGGCGGGCAGGTCGGCCCAACAGCCCCGCTGGACGTACGCACAGCGACCACGCCCTACGGCAACTTCGAGCCCCCCTTCAACCTGCCCTGGCTTTTACATGCCAGCGGCGCATCCTATATCGCCCGCTGGACCGTGCTGCACCTGCACCAGCTCGAATTGACCATCGTGGAGGCGCTGCGCAGGCCGGGTTTCTCCTTCATCGAGGTCATCAGCCCCTGCCCCGCGATCTACGGCCGCATGAACAAGGAGCCGGAGGGACTCGACTCGCTGCGCAATTACATCAAGCGCAGTGTGATCAAGCACGGCGCCGGCCCCAGGGAAACTGCCATAGACCACAAAGGCCCCATCGTGGTAGGCAAGTTCCTCGATATCGACCAACCTACGCTCCAGGACCACCTCATAGGAGTAGCAGCCAAAGCTAAGAAGCCGGTAAAAAAATAGCCGGTTATATTGATTAATCTTCTACCGGAAAAGAAGCGATGAGTAAAACAGAAATCAGACTGGCAGGGTTCGGGGGACAGGGCATCGTGCTGCTGGGCAACATCATAGGCAAGGCGGCATCGATCTACAATAAGCAATATGCCGCCCTCACGCAGAGCTACGGCCCCGAGTCGCGCGGCGGCTCCTGCCGGGCCGAGGTCATCATCAGCGGGGCGCCCATCGAATACCCTTACATCAGCAACCCGCAAATACAGGTCATACTGTCGCAGGAAGCTTACAACGAGTTCGGCGCCAATGCCCCGGAGGGCACGCTGCTGCTGGTAGACGCCGAGCTGGTCAAGATGGACAAGCCACCTGCAGCCAAAACGTTCACCATCCCGGCCAGCCGCATCGCACAGGAGATGGGCAGGTCGGTGGTAGCCAACATCATCATGCTGGGCTTCTTCTCAGCACACAGCGACGTGGTCAGCCACGAGGCGCTGGAAAAATCGGTTGTCGACTTCATCCCCGCCGGCAGCGAGGCCTTCAACATGAAGGCTTTTGAAACCGGCTATAACTATTCGAAGAAAAAGCACGGGCCGGCCTGACATGGGTAACACAAAGAGCGCCGCCGTAATCGGAAACGGGCTGGATGCATTGCAGGCGGCCTTATACCTGGCACAGGTGGGCGTGGACGTCAAATTCGTTACCAGCTCACCCGCCTTCGCATACAACGGAAACGACGCAGCCGGGCAACGGCATTTCTGGTCCACCGTGCTCGAAGCGATCAAACACCCCCGCATCGAGTTCTTCTATAACACATTGTCCGCATCGGCTGACCGTGCCGGCGGGCGGTACCGCATCAAAACCATCCATAAGCAAAGCTATATAAACGACGAGCTGTGCACGGGCTGCAAGAAATGCGAGGAAAACTGCTCCACCCGGCTGACCTTCTCCCGGGACGGGGTGAACGTAACCCGCCATGCCGTGCACAAGCCCTACCCGCTCGGCAAATCGGTGCCCCTGGCTCTGCAGATAGAAAAGAACGCCATTGCGCCCTGCCGCGCGGCCTGCCCGCTGGGCATCAACGTGCAGGGCTTCGTGGCCCTGCTGGCCAATAACAAGACTGCTGAAGCCTACGACCTGATCAACAGCACCGCTCCGCTGGGCGGCATACTGGGCCGCCTTTGCAAGCACCCCTGCGAGGAGAAATGCAGCCGCTCGAAGCTGGACAGTCCGCTCTCGATCAGAGCGCTACATCGCTTTACCTACGATAATATCGGCCCTATCGAAAAGTCCCCGCTTGAGGATGGCATAAAGGGCAAGGTCGCCATCATCGGCAGCGGCCCGGCCGGGCTTATGGCTGCCTGGGAATTGAAAAAACGCGGCTACGAGCCGACCATCTTCGAATCGCACAGCACCTACGGCGGCATGCTGGCCACCGGCATACCCAGGTTCAGGATGTCCCGTGAGATCAGGGAAAGGGAGATACAACGCCTGATCGACATGGGCATCAAGATCAGGACGGGCATCACCGTCGGCCGCGACATCGATTTCGCCTACCTGCGGGAGAGGAGCTACAAGGCCTATTTCCTGGCCATCGGCGCCATGCAGAACAACAGGCTCAACATACCCGGCGAGGACCTGGAAGGCGTGATCGACTGCATGTCCTTCCTGCTCCTGCTCAACCAGATCGATGACACATTCGTCGGATCCAACATCCTTATTATCGGGGACGGCAACACCGCCGTCGACTCGGCCAGGGTGGCCATCCGCGCCAACAAGGGCAATGTGAAAATAGCCAGCTGGACCATCCAGAAGGAGCTTACGGCCAACCAGGACGAAATCGAAGAGGCGCTGGAAGAAGGTGTATCCCTCGAATTTTCCGCTTACCCGGTGGAGATACTGGGCGAAGGCGGCAGGGTGACCGGCGTACGCTGCCGGCGCACCCGGCTGACCGATGAAGTCATGCGCAACGGACGGCACAGGCCGGAGCCTATCCCCGGTACGGACTTCATCATCGATGCGGATCATATTATTATCGCCATCGGCCAGTCCGCCAACGCCAGCCAGCTCAACATCGAAGGGCTGCAAATAGATAAGAGGTCGGGAACGATCAAGGTCAACCCTCTGACCCTGGAGACCAGTGTCAGCGGCATATTTGCCGGGGGCGATTGCATGAGGGGACCGGATAACGTCGTGGACGCCATGGCAGACGGGCGCAGGGCAGCGGAATCGATAGACAGATATCTGTCCGGCAAAGACCTGCAGGAGGGTCGCCTGACAGATGCCCCGCAGGTAGCCGAGGTCGACCTTGATTCGATAGTGACTTCACCGGCAGCACGCACCGGGATGCCTTATCTCGATATGGAAAACAGAAAAAACACTTACGAGGAGACCACGCTCGGGCTGTCGCCGAAGCAGGCTGCGGAAGAGGCTGGAAGGTGCCTGAGCTGCGCCCTGTGCAGCGAGTGCATGGAATGTGTGAAGGTGTGCAAGGCGGGCGCCATCCTGCATGAAGGCGAAGGGCAAAGCCGGGAAATCGAGGCTGATATTATCTGGAAGTTCCCCGCCTCCGAGATATATAACGGCTCGCCGCAAAGCGAATTATCACGGACGGGCAACGCCGGGGGCATTTATGACTTTACCCATAACGGCGAAAACGATGTTAAAAGCATGGCCGCCATTATCAATACCGTGCTGAACAAGGACGGATTCGGGCCTTGTCTTCGCACCGGCCGTACCTGAGGAGCAGGCAGTCATTCAGCCTGCCGGAAAAAATGGAAAGCCCGCCAGGCCGGGGGGGAAACGCGGCGTATTCCTCTGCCGCTGCACCGGCAACAACAGCTCGGTGATCGACTTCATCCGCCTGTTCAACTCCCTCTCCTCCAATACGAACGTGCGCCATGTGGCCGAGGTGGAACAGGCCTGCACCGAAAGCAGCGCAGCAGCAATATTGCGGGAGATCAGGGCGGAGGGCTTGGACCGGGCGGTGGTGGCCGCCTGCCGCTGCTGTAACTACGAACAGCCCTGCTACAGCTGTAACGACAGGCGCATACTCACCCGCAAATATCTCGATCAGGCCCTGGCCGGGAATGATGATTTTGCCATAGATTATGTCAACATAAGGGAGTTGAGCGCCTGGGCGCACCACGACGATCCCGCGGCTGCCACGGCCAGCGCGGAAAAAATGATCGAGGCCGTGATATCGCGCAACAGCCTCATCGATGCGCAGGGAAGCACCGCTTATCCCATCCGGCAATCGGCGCTTTTCCTGGGCCTCTCCGCAGCCGGGGAAATGGCATCCCTCACGCTGGAAAGGATGGGCTGCAGCGTGCGCCGCCTAGACCTGGCCAACAACACATTTGAAATAAACGGCCGGCCCGGCGATTACGAGGGGAAAGTAAACGGCGGGGAGGTCTTCAGGGCCGGGGCCATCATCCTGGACGGGTCGGCAGGCAGCCGCGAGATAAATAAGCTGGGGGCGACGTACAGCGGCAGGCTGCTGGGGCGCATTTTATCCCTGTCCGGGTCAGAAGATGATAAATTCAGCAAAGCTAAATATGAAGAGGCGCTCAGCCGCTCCGGGCTTTTTATCGACGACAGCGCTGAAAATGATGATGTTACCCGCGGCATACTGCTGGCAGGCAGGGTCCTGGCCTACCTGCAATCGAAACGCATTATCGTCCCGGCGGACAGGGCAGCCATCAATATCACTCTGTGCCGCGGCTGCCGTAAATGCGCCGACCAGTGCCCGCTTATCGAAATGCAGGTAAACGCGGCAGGCCAGCAGAACTCTTACCTTGAGCAGAATTTGTGCACCGGCTGCGGGGCGTGCGCTGCCACCTGCCCGACCGGCGCCATCAGTTTAAACCGCACAGGCACCGTGGCTGTCAATGCGTCGCTCAAGTCACTGTTGAGTATGGTTAAATGAGCAATAAAATCGTAGTATTCTCGTGTAGCTGGGACGGCTGGAGCTGTATAGACGCTGCGGCCAACGCTGGCATGCCTTACCCTGCGTCGGTCACGGTGATAAAGCTGCCCTGCCTCTCGGGTATCGATGCCGGGCTGATATTACGTGCCCTCGAATACGGCGCCGACGGCGTACTGCTGCTGGGGTGCCAGCCGCACGAGTGCCGTCATGGACGCTACGGCAAAAATATTGAGATTGAATTCGATAAGGCCAGGCAGCTTCTATCCCTTCTCGGCGAAAGCAGCGACAGGGTGCGGCTGGCAAGGCTGGACGCCTTCGACGGCGGCGGATTCATCGAAACGGTCAAGTCGTTTAGTGCCGCTCTCGAAGATAAGGCTAGAGTTACAGCCTCAACGGGTAATAAATCATGAATATGCAGGAAATCATACGCCAGACCAGGGCGCATTTCTGCCTGGACTGCGGCAAATGCACCGCGGTCTGCCCGGTCAACCGCTTCGATCCCGGGTTCAGCCCGCGGCTGATCGTTCAGAAAGCACTCAGCAACGAAGGCGGCGCCTATGACGACGCACGGATATGGTCATGCGTCGGCTGCAACATGTGCACGGTCAGGTGCAACTACAACGTCAGCTACGTTGAGATGATCAGGCACCTGCGCATGCTATCACGGGAGAACGGCACGGAGCTGGTCTACAGCCACGGCGGCGTAACCGAGTCCGTCATGCACATGATGGGCAAGGATGATATTAAGCAGGACCGCTCGGGCTGGCTGCCCGCCGATATCCAGGTAAAAAGCCCTGGGGATACGGCCTTCTTCGTGGGCTGCGCCCCCTATTTCGATACTATCTTCAAGGACCTCAACGTCAAGCTGACCGACGGCACGATCGGGGCTATGCGGCTGCTCAACATGGCCGGGATACCCTTCGACCTGCTGGACAACGAACGCTGCTGCGGGCACGACCTGCTGCTGGCCGGGGACAGCAACGGCTTCGTAGCGCTGGGCCGCAATAACGTGGAGGAGCTCGGGGCCAGGGGCATCAGGAAGATAATAACTTCCTGCCCGGAATGTTACTATACGCTGAAGGTGGACTACCCAAGGTACGTGGACGGCTGGAATGTGGAAGTTATCCATATCACCGAGGTGCCGGAGATATTCAAGCTCAAGGGCGCCGCGATGAAAAAGATCAGGGCCGCTTTCCACGATTCCTGCAAGCTGGGGCGGCATTTCAAGATGTACGACGGGACGCGCAACCTGCTCACATCGCTGGCAGGCGCGGAGCTTTGCGAGATGGAAAATAACAGGGAAAATTCGCTGTGCTGCGGGGCCAGCCCGTGGATGTTCTGCGGCTCGGTTAATAAGCAGATACAGGATGAAAGGTTAAGGCAGGCCGATGCGACGGGCGCCGATTACATGGTCACGTCCTGTCCCAAATGCCAGATACATTTGACCTGCGCCGGGATGTCAGGCGATGGCAAATACGCCGGTATAAAGATCGTTGACCTTTACCACCTGGCGGCGCAAAGCCTGGCGCAGAAGGATGGATAATTGGAAGAAGATAATATCAGAGTAGGAGTTTTCGTCTGCGAATGCGGCATGAATATAGCCGGCACGGTCGACTGCGAAGCCGTTAAAGAGTCCGCAGCTAAAATCCCCGGCGTCGTGGTATCGGTCAAGAACAAGTACACGTGCGCCGACCCGGGACAGGAAGAGATCAAACGCCTGATACGTGAACATAACCTTAACCGCATCGTAGTGGCCTCATGCTCGCCCAGGATGCATGAATCGACCTTCCGCAACTGCATCAGCCAGGCAGGGGTCAACCCCTACCTGCTGGAGATGGCCAACATCCGCGAGCACTGCAGCTGGGTGCACCTGCACGAGAAAACTGCGGCCACGGAAAAGGCCGCCGATATCGTCGGCATCGCCGTGGCCAAGGCCAAGCTGCTGCAGCCGGTCGAGGAGACCAGGATACCCGTCACGCATGCCGCGCTGGTCATCGGCGGTGGCGTGGCCGGCATACAGGCCGCGCTGGACCTGGCCGATTCCGGCCACAAGGTCTACCTGGTGGAAAAGCAGCCTTCCATCGGCGGCATCATGGCTCAGCTGGACAAGACCTTCCCCACCATGGACTGCTCGATCTGCGTGCTCGGCCCCAAGATGATGGACGCCGGCAAGCACCGTAACATCGAGCTGATGGCCTACAGCGAGGTGGTCAAGGTCAACGGTTACATCGGCAACTACAAGGTCACCGTCAATAAGAAGGCCCGCTTCGTGGACGAGAAGGAATGCAACTCCTGCGGCGAGTGTGCCGTGGTCTGCCCTGTGATCGTGCCGGACGAGTTCCAGCACGGCTTCGCCTCGCGTAAGGCGGCCTACATACCCTTCCCGCAAGCCGTCCCGGCCTCCCACATCATCGATATGAAGAACTGCCTGGGCAACAATCCCGTGCGCTGCAATAAATGCGTCGGCGTGTGCGAAAAGCACTGCATCGACCTGAACATGGAAGATAAGCTGGTAGAGCTCAATGTCGGCGTCATCATCGTTTGCACCGGCATGGACGTCTACGACCCCAGGGCGCTGGACGAATACGGCTACACCCGCTTCCACAATGTAATCACCACCATGGAGTTCGAGCGGCTGATCTGCGGCGGAGGGCCTACACAGGGGAATTTGCTCCGCCCGACCGACCACAAGGTGCCTAAGCGCATCGGCTTCATCCAGTGCGTCGGCTCGCGCACGGTCAACAGGGGCAACCCCTACTGCTCCAATGTCTGCTGCATGAATACGATCAAGGACAGCCTGCTGATAAAGGAGCATTACGCCGGCACCGAGATCTATGTCTTCTACATGGATATCCGTGCCTACGGCAAGGGCTTCGAGGACCTTTACCGCAGGTCAAAGGAAGAAGGGGTGCATTATATCCGCGGCTTCCCCGGCGAGGTCACCGAGGACCCCGTTACCCGCAACATCAAGGTGCGCGTGGAGAACACCACCACCTGCCTGGTTGAGAATTACGAACTGGATATGCTGGTGCTCTCCGTGGGACTCCAGCCGGACAGCGAGCTGAAGAAGCTGAGCAACCTGCTGAACGTTTCACTCACATCCGACGGTTTCATGATGGAAGCCCACCCCAAGCTCAAGCCGGTGGACGCCCCCACGCCGGGCATCTTCTTCGCTGGCTCGGTGGAAGCGCCCAAGGATATCAAGGACAGCGTCACGCAGGCCGGCGCAGCGGTGTCGCGCAGCTCGATTATACTCAACGCCGACATCATCAAAGGCGACGGGGTCAAGGCCGTCATCGACAACAGCAAATGCACTTCCTGCGGCGTCTGCGCCAAAGTCTGCCCCTACAATGCGCTGGAAGTGGACATCAAGGCCAAGAGCGGTGCAAAGGTCATAATGGCCGCCTGCGCCGGGTGCGGCGCCTGCTCGGCGGAATGCCGTTTCGATGCCATCACCATCCGGGGCTTCATGGACGACCAGATCATGTCGCAGATCGACTCAGCCCTGGCCGTCAACCCGCAGAATAAGATTGTCAGCTTCCTCTGTAACTGGTGCAGCTATGCCGCCAGCGACGTGGCGGGCATCTCGCGCATGCAGTACCCGGCCAATAACCGCTTCATCAGGGTGATGTGCAGCGCACGCGTGACCGAGAAATTCCTCTGGCACGCCTTCGAGCTGGGAGCGCCGCTGGTGCTGCTCTCGGGCTGCCATATCGGCGACTGCCACTACATCACGGCCAACCACTCAACGCAAAAGAGGGCCGACCGGATGTGGGACGCCATGGAGAAGTTGGGCATACGCCCCGAGAGGCTGCAGCTGGAATGGATCAGCGCAGCCGAAGGCCCGCGCTTCGTGGAGATAATGCAGGAGCTGGAGAAACTGCGCGGCAAGGTAACGAAAGAAGAGATCGAACACACGCAAAAAGCCCTGGCCGAGAGAGAAAAAGAGAAGGCGAAAGCCGCTTAGATTTTATTCGAAGGTGAAAAGAATTGGCCAAAGACCATTTTAAATGCCTGCGCTGCGGCATCACCTACGAGCTGGAAGCCGACCCTGACGGGAAGTTGAAGGAACGCATCTGCCCGAAGTGCAAGTCCAACAGCGTGCGTAAGCTGAAGGCACAGTAAAACAATGCCGCTGCCAATGATGACTTAGTCATAGTATTTCATTCTATCCATTGTATCGAGAGTGATCTACCAGTTGTAACACCCTTGCTCTAAACTTTTTCCACAATTGCACATACACCCATCCCACCACCGCCGCAGATAGTGATCAAACCGGTTTTGGCATTGCGCCGCTGCATTTCATGCGTAAGCGTGGTCATGATGCGGGCGCCGGTTGCCCCGAGAGGATGGCCGAGCGACACGCATGAACCATTGACGTTAATGCGGTCATGGTCTTTCTCCGTCAGGTTGAGCTCCTTCATATTAGCCAATACCTGTGCAGCAAAGGCCTCGTGTATCTCGATGAGGTCGATGTCTTTCAAGGACATTCTTGCCTTATTCAGTGCCATCTCGGTTGCCTTGCTGGCGGACTTCCATGCCATGCGGGGATCGGCGCCGCTGTAGGCGAACGCTTTCATGTAAGCGAGCGGCTTCAACTTGAGGCTTCTGGCTTTCTCCTCCGGCATTAGCACAACCGCTGCCGCTCCGTCGTTTTCACCGGAAGAATTCGCCGCTGTGCAAACCCCGCCCTGGACAGGCCGGAGCTTGGCTAACGATTCCATACTGGTGTCCTTGCGCGGACGCTCATCTACGTAGAACATGACCGGCTCGCCCTTCCCTTGGGGGACGGGTATAGGGACTATTTCATCTTGGAACTTGCCCGATTCGATGGCAGCGCAGGCGCGCTGGTTACTAATGAGTGCCCATTTGTCCACATCTTCCCTGGTTATGCCATGCTCTTTGGCGGCCGTCTCAGCCCAGGTCATCATGGACTGAAGCACGCCGAACCTTTCTGACGGCTGTGACATCACCCTGCCCCTCAACATCCTGTCGTGTAGGGGTATTGACCACGTGGACAGGCTACCGTGGCCTTTGGGCATGTCCCCCGTTCCTCCTATGCCCCACCTGATCTCTCCTTTTAAATACATCTCAGTACTGCTCATGCTTTCCACGCCGCCCGCTACCATGATGTCGAAGTTGCCTGTTTGGATCATCATGGCTGCAAATGTGATAGCATCCAACCCACCCGGGCAACGGCGATCATGAGTAAAACCGACGACCTCAACGGGCCACCCTGCTTTGAGCAGCGACATGCGGGCTATATTCACATATTCGCCGCTTTGGTAGTTCTGCGCAAGAATTACAGCATCTACCGACTGGGGTTCAAGTTGGGATCTCTTCACTACCTCGTTGAGAATGGGTGCCGCCAGGTCGTACGCAGGCACCGACTTTAAGGCGCCTCCGAAGTTGCCAATAGCCGAACGTGCCGCACTTGTGATAACGACTTTGCTCATATGTCCTCCACACGATTAGATTTTTATTTTGTCGAGATTGCATTACGCAGCTACAGTGTCTTTTTACAGCACTCCTACGCAGCTGGCCTCGAATGACTACTTCACACCTATTTCACGTGCGATCACGCGCAGTTGTATCTCCGATGTGCCCTCGGTAACAGTCCCCAACCGTGCATCCCTGAAGTAGCGTTGCGCTATGGAATCGTCCATCAGGCCATAACCTCCGTTTATCTGCAGGGCCTCAGTCGTGGTATGGATGGCCGCCTCGCTGGCAAACAGCTTGGCCATGGCTGCCTCCTTTGTATGCGGTTTGCCCTGATCGTATAGCCATGCGGCCTGGTAAATCATCCACCTGGCAGCATTGATCTCCACGGCCATACGCGCCAGTTTGAAGGCGTTGGCCTGGAAGCTGCCAATAGTCTGGCCGAACTGGACTCGGTCGTTGGCATATGACAGAGCGTTATCGAAGGCGGCACGTGCCAAACCCAGGCTGCGCGCTGCGTGTGAGATCCTTCCTCCCATAAGCGACTCGATCACGTAGGAGAAGCCCCGGCCTTCCTCACCGATCAAGTTGGCAGCGGGGACTGCGCAGTCCTCAAATATGAGTTCGGCTGTCTCGCTGGAGCGGGAGCAAAACTTATGCAGCTTGTTACGCGTGAACCCGGGCGAGTTCCCTTCCACTATGAACAGGCTCATTCCGCCACGCGGCCCCTTGTTCTTGTCCGTGTAGGCGGCTACGACCACGAAGTCGCAGATAGTGCCGTTGGTTATGAAAATCTTTGTCCCGTTGAGATGATACTTATCGTCCTTCTTGGTGGCCGTGGTCTGAAGCGCCGCTGCATCCGACCCGGCGTTGGGCTCCGTGAGGCCGAAAGAGGCAATCTTGCGTCCTTTGATGGCAGGGACCAGGTACTTCTGCTTCTGCTCCTCGGTGCCGTGCTTGTAAATGGCAGCGGTGCCTATTCCTCCCTGCACCATCGTGGCGGCCGCAAACCCGACGGAATAGTAGGCCACCTCCTCCACCGCTATGCATTCACCCAGCTTGCCCATGCCGGCGGCGCCGTATTCCGGTGAATAACTGAGACAAAGGTAACCCAAGTCACCCATCTGGGGGAACAGCTTGAGCGGAAAAATGCAGGTCTTCTCCGCTTCCTCCACGAGTGGGGCGACCTCCTTTTCGGCGAAATCGTGAATGGCAGCCTTGAGCATCTTCTGCTCTTCAGACAGATCGAAGTCCATTTTTTCCTCCCTGTATAGTAGAATTCACTGACTGAGAAATCGCAATCAGAAATCCTGCGAAATCATGGCGCCTGGTGGGGAAAAGGGTGCTGCAACGTAGTATAATTTATGGCGATTATATCAATCGCCTGACAAAAAACGCAAGGAAAGTTGCCAAGAGCAAGATGTCGACGGACGACAAAAAGGCAGTGATTAGATAGCAACATTACGTCGAAGGAGAGATAACCATGCCTGAATTGAAAACGATTCTCTTTGAGAAAAAGGGCCATGCAACCTGGATAACCTTGAACCGGCCCGAGGTGCTCAATGCCCAGAACGATCTGCTGCGCAACGAGTTGGTGGAAGCGCTGGAGACCGTCGGAAGGGACGATGATGTCCACGCTGTGGTCATCACGGGGGCCGGCGATCGCGCTTTCAGCGCAGGCGCC
This sequence comes from Chloroflexota bacterium, assembly GCA_026389715.1. Taxonomy (GTDB): domain Bacteria; phylum Chloroflexota; class Dehalococcoidia; order GIF9; family UBA5629; genus CAIMUM01. The sequence goes on along the minus strand of JAPLHK010000024.1, from coordinate 10,834 downwards.
GATATTAGCGAGTTTCCCAAAATGCATCCTACTGATGTCATCAAGCTTAAGTGGGTGAAAAGGCCTTACAATATGATACGCCTTATTCCGAAGCCGGTGATTGCTGCAGTTAACGGTCTGGCATTGGGCGGTGGTTGTGAGATAGTGCTGGCTTGCGACTGCGTGATTGCTGTCGATTCCGCGCAGTTCGGCCAGCCGGAAATCAGGGTCGGGGTCATACCGGGCGGTGGTGGCACCCAGATACTGCCACGGCTGATCGGAGAGAAGAGGGCAAAGGAACTTATCTTTAGCGGGCGCTTCATCTCAGCGGCAGAGGCCCTGGCAATGGGGTTGGTCAACCAGGTCGTTTCGAGAGACAAGCTGGTGGAAGCTACGGATAAAATGGTTGGCGACTTTTTGAAGAACAGTCCCGCCATTCTGAAGCTGGCGAAAATTGCCGTCAACAGGTCGCTGGACACCTCGCTGGCCGTCGGCCTTGAATGCGAGCGCGAAATTTTCGCACTCTGCTTTGGCACAGAGGACCAGAAAGAAGGCGCCAAGGCATTTCTGGAGAAGAGAAAGCCAAGCTACAAAGGAGTGTAGAATCGCTGGATTCAACCTGTAGAAATATTTCCTGTTTTATAGAAAACGGTACGGTAACACCGGCGAAGCCACGGTGGTAATTCTGCATGACGTGTTTTATACTGTTAGCGCATTATTGGGGTTGTAGTTTGTCTTGCAGGTAAGCTATGCCATCGAAGTCAAAGCAAAATAAGGGCAAGGGCAGGATGTCGGGACAGGTGGATTATGTAGCTCTGAGCAGGGACCTTGTAGATGCTGTCGAAAGCGGCGTTTACATCGTCCAGTACAAGAAATTTGTTTACGTAAACCCTTTCTTTGCAAAATTGACCGGTTATTCACGTGAAGAATTAATCGGGACGCGCTCCCTCAAGTTAGTACTGCCGCAGGATAGGCCGTCGGTCAGAAAGAAAGCAACAAGGAACCTGAAGAGCCGCCTTGGCTCCAGGCCTTACGAATACAGGTTCATCAAGAAGAACGGCGAGATCATGTGGGTCATGGAAAGGGTCTCTCCGATCGGATATATGGGGCAGGAGGCAACGCTGGGGAGCTTCGTGGATATCACCGAGCGCAAGCGGCTGGAAGAGGCCCTTGCACACTCTGAAAAAACATACCGCACCATCCTGGAGAGGATGTATGACTCTTATTACGAAGTGGACCTCGCCGGCAATTTCACTTTCGTCAACGATTCTGTGTGCCGCAACCTGGGTTATTCAAGTGAAGAAATGGTGGGGCAGAGCTACCGGTTTACCACCCCGCCTGATGATATCAAGCCCCTATTTATTGCTTTCAATCAGGTATTCAATACGGGAATTCCCAATATAGGCTTCGCCCACGGAATACTTCGCAAAGACGGCAGTATAATATTAGTTGAATCCTCGATTTCCGTGCGGGAAAACGAACAGGGTGAGATTATCGGTTTTCGGTCAGTCAGCCGCGACATTACCGAGCGCAAGCGGCTTGAAGAAGCGCTTGTACGCTCGGAAGAGAGATACCGCACCATACTTGAGCAAATGCAGGACTCATACTACGAGGTGGACCTTGCCGGCAATTATACCTTCATCAGTGAATCCGCAGGCCATAGCCTCGGTTATTCACGCGAAGAATTGATCGGCAAGAATTATCGCATTTCGGTGTTTGAAGAGGATGTCAAGAGTATCTTCGCTGCTTTCAACGAAGTATACAGGACAGGAAAACCAAATAAGGGGTTCGCATACAGGATTCGGCACAAGGATGGCAGCATAATATTTTCAGAAGTATCGGTTGATCTTAAAAAGAATGATCAGGGAGTGGTTACCGGGTTCAAGTGCGTCAACCGCGATATCACCGAGCGTAAGAAATTGGAGCAAAAGCTCGTGGAAATGGCAACCCATGATTTCCTAACCGGCTTACCCAACAGGGTATTGCTGCTCGACCGTTTCAACATAGCGGTGGCGCTGGCCCACCGCAATAAAGCCAGGCTTGCCGCCATGTCACTGGACCTGGACGATTTTAAAACCATCAATGATACTTTCGGCCATGACGCAGGCGACCAGGTGCTTAAGGCTATCAGCACGCGGCTTACGGGAATAATACGGGCCAGCGATACGGTAGCCCGTGTCGGCGGAGACGAGTTTATACTTCTGATGCTGGAGACCAAACACATGGAAGATGCCACTGCCATAGCCCAAAAGATCCGGGATTCCTTTACAGAGCCATTCTCAATCGACGGCCATCAGCTACATTTGACTACCAGCATTGGTATCGCCGTCTACCCCGAAGATGCGGAGGATATGGAAACCCTGATCAAGAAATCGGATGCCATGATGTATTACTCCAAGGGTCACGGCGGCAACCAGTTCAGGTTCTTCAGCGATGGTGATATCCGGGTTAGCGAGGATCATAAGAGCGCCCCCCGAATTTGAGAGCTGCCACAGGAAATATCCCCGCTATTTATGCTTCTTTACAAATGTGCTTATAATATTCTAAGATTAAAGGCTGATATTTCAGGCACATTTCATATTTAATTCGAAAAGGGGTGCAAGATGAGCGAAACCGCTACTCCCGCCAAGACCGAAAAGAAGAGGGCCATCAACCGGCTGAAGAGCATGTACCCGCTGCGCAATGTTGTGCAGCAGGATTACATCGATACACTCAAGGCCAGCAACGAGGGCAAGCCGACCGTCTGGTCCATGCTGAACTACTGGGAAGGAGACCTTCCCCTCAAAGCCATGGGGCTGAATATCGTCTACCCTGAGAATTACGCTACCCTGCTGGCCGCTTCCGGCGCCGCCGAACCTTTCCTCGATGCCTCCGACTCGGACGGCTTCCCCACCCACATGTGCGGCTATGGCAGGAGCACCATCGGCTATTCTTACCGCATGATGAAAGAGAACGGCGGCAAGATACCGCCCGATGCTCCGCTGGGCGGCATGGCCAAACCGGCCCTGCTGCTGGGCTCCGGCATTATCTGCGACGCGCGCTTCAAATGGTTCCAATCACTGGCCCGCTACTTCGACGCCCCGGAATGGTGCCTCGAGATGCCGATGATGGCCACTTACGAGGGCTCCGAACCTGATTTGGAGGCGTACCAGGTGAAGTTCCTGGTAAAAGAGNNTTCATCGCCTTCCTGGAAAAACTGTTCAAGCAAAAAATGGACTGGGCAAAGCTGGAAGAGCTTACCGACCTGGCGGTTAAAATACACGAGACCACATACAAGATAAGCGAACTGCGCCAGTCGATACCGGGTCCCATGCACGCCACTGATTTCTGGAGCAGCATGCCGCCTTCCCTCTTCTTCGCCGGCGACATGAAGGTATCGCTAAAGTGCTACCAGGACATGCTGGCCGAGGTGCAGGAGCGGGTAAATAATAAAGTATCGGGCATCAACTACCCTGAGCGCTACCGTCTCATCTTCGCCGAGCTGCCGCCCTGGCATAGTCTGAAGTTCTTCGACAACCTGGCCGAGATGGGCTGGAATTTCGTCTTCGAGAGCTTCGGCTATCACGCTCCCAAGCCGCCCGACCTCAGCAAGTACAGCGATCCCTGCGAGAAGCTGGCGCGCCTATCGCGCAATTTCATGTTCAATGTGTTTCCGGAGGCCAAGGCTGACAACATCCAGAACCCCATCGTCGAGACCTACCTCAAGATCGCCCGCGGCTTTAAAGCGGACGGCTTTTTCATGCACCCGCTAATCTCCTGCCGCGCAGCCAGTTGCAGCCTGCGCACAGTGCAGCACTGGGAACAGGAGAAATTAGACGTGCCCAGCCTTTGGGTGGAAGGCGATATCATCGACAAACGCGTCTTCAACCCGCAGGAGGTGCTGGCCAGGGCCGAGGCTTTCGAACAGACCATGGACCACTACAGGAGGGTCAGGAAGTCCAGGGGGCTCGACTGGTAGCCAATAATTAAACAGGGAGAATAAAATGGTAACAGCTACGACTAAAGGGCTTTCCAGGGCACGCGAGATTTACGCGGACAGGGGCAAGCGCGTGCGCGAGTTACGCAAGGCCGGCAAGAAGATAATCGGCTACATCTGCCTCTACCCCCCTATTGAGATAATAACCGCGATGGGTATGGTGCCCTTCCGCATTTTCGGCGATATGAGCGAACCGATCACAGTCGCGGATAAGGTTTCGACTACCGTGGTTTGTCCCTTCCTGCGCAGCATTATCGACCTCGGCATCAAGGGAAAATTCGATTTTCTGGACGGCGCCGTGGGCGCGCATACCTGCGATATCGGCATGACCACCATCATTGCCTGGCGTGACTATATTAAAGACGCGCCTTTCACGCACCTCATCGATGTGCCCCATACCGACCATGCACCGGCCGTTGATTACTTCGAGGGACAGATAAATTTCTTTAAACAGCACATCGAGGAATTAGCCGGGGAAAAGCTTAGCGGGGACAAGCTCAAGAAGGCCTGTTAGCTGCATAATAAACAACGCAAGCTGGTAAGGGATCTTTACGACCTGCGCAAATCAGACCCCCCCAGGCTCAACTCGATGGAGAACCTCGAGGTCATGGTTTCACTTTTCAGCCTGCCGGTGGAAGAGGGCAACGAGCTCCTGGAAGCGGTCATCAGGGAAGTCAAAGAGCGCAGCATCAAGCCGGCCAAGAAGAAGGCCCGCCTGCTGGTGTGGGGCCCTGTTTTCGACAATACGTCGCTTTACGAGCTCATAGAGAGCGCCGGCGCCGACGTTGTGGTGGATGACACCTGCGTAGGCACCAGGGCCTTCTGGGCCGACGTTAAAGCCCCTTATAACCTGCATGCGCTGGCGCAGCGCTACCTGGTGGACATCAAGTGCCCGCGCACCTACCGCGATACACAGCATCAAGAAACCGAGCGCAGTTATGATAAGGACCTGGATAGCAGATTCAGCTATATTAAAAAAGCCGTGACCGACTGGCACGTTAACGGCGTCATCTTGCAGAGCGTCAAATACTGCGATACGCACGGCTACGAGGTCCCCAACCTGAGGCATTACCTCGATACCCTGGGTATACCCAGCATCTACATAGAGCATGACTACAGCGAGAGGTCCCTGGCCCCGATTAAAACTCGGGTGGAGGCCTTCGTGGAGACCCTGGGCTGAGGTAAAACAGCAAGCCCCGCATGGAAAACGCGACTCCAGCTCTTTTTTTCGCCGGCATCGATATAGGCTCCACCATGTCCAAGGCAGTCGTGGTGGACGCCCAGGGATCAATGCGCGGCTACGTGGTCGGTCCCACCGGCGCTGAGCACCGCCGCCGCGCCAATAAGGTCATGGAGGACGTGCTCCTCAAGGCGGGGATCACGCTCGACCAGGTCGCCTACATCATCTCCACCGGCTACGGCCGCGTCAACGTCCCCTTCGCCGACAAGCAGGTCACCGAGCTTACCTGCCACGCCAGAGGAGTAGCCTCCCTTTTTCCCGATGTGCGAACTGCAATAGACATCGGCGGTCAGGACGCCAAGGTACTCAAGATTAAGAGTGGCAGGCTAACCGACTTCCTCACCAACGATAAGTGCGCTGCCGGCACGGGCAGGTTCCTGGAGGTGGCGGCAGAGACGCTGGGACTGGAGCTCAACGAGATGGGGCAGATATCCCTGCAGAGCGATACGCCCGTCAAGATAAACAGCCTGTGCACTATCTTCGCCCAGCAGGAGATAATCTCCCGCCTTTCCGAGGGACAGCCCTTGATGGATATACTGGCCGGCGTTTACATCGCCGTAACCACGCGCGTGGTCAAGCTGGCCAGGCAGCTCAAGGTAGAGCCGCCCGTAGTCTTCACCGGCGGCGTGGCCAAGAACTCGGGCATGGTCAAAGCCATGGAGACCGTACTGGGCATGCCCGTGCTGGTCCCGGAAGAGCCGCTCATTACCGGCGCACTGGGCGCCGCTATACTGGCGCGTGACGAGGCCTTTAAGCTGGTGCAGGACGGCGATTTTAAGATGGCGAAAAAACAGCTTAGCGAAGCTTATATAGAATTCACGGAGAAAGGCCGGTGAGCGGCTATTTCCTCGGTATCGATATCGGCGCGGCGGCCAGCAAGGCCGTAATCATCGACGGCCAAAGGAAGATCATGGGTGCGGGTGTGATACCCTCGGGCACTAACTACACCACCACCGCCGCCGCGGTAAAGGCCGAGGCGCTCAAAAAGGCCGGACTTCAACTCACTGATATCACGTTCAGCGCTGCCACCGGCATCGGCGGGCGCAACACCGGCGCCGATAGCTATCACGGCGTGATAATCTGCGACGCCCGCGGCGTAAACCTCACCTTCCCCGGCGTGCGCACCGTCATAGATATAGGAGGCCAGGGCAGCCAGGTCATCACCATGGACGAAAACGGTCGGGTCATCAACTTCAACGTCTCCGAGATCTGCGCCACCGGCAGCGCGCGTCTACTACAGGTCGTGGCCCGCATCTTGCAGATAAGCATCGACGAGATCGGTCCGCTATCCCAAAAAGCCACCAAACCTTCCAGCTTCTCCACCTCCTGCACCGTGTTCCTTGAAACCGAGGTCATCACGCGCATTTCGCAGGGCGATAGCCCTGAGGATATCCTGGCCGGCATCCACCGCTCGATCGCCGATAAGATAAGCGGCATGTCGCGTGGCGTAGCCCTTGAGAAAGATTTCGCTGTTATCGGCGGCGGCGCGCTCGATATCGGGCTGGTGCAGGCCATCGATGAGAAGCTCGGCATAAAAACCCTCGTACCCGAAAACCCCCGGCTTATGGCTGCGCTGGGCGCGGCGGTTATCGCCAGTGAGCATTAGCTCGTTTTTAACGGGCAACATGACTAAAATACACCAGAACGGAGGCAACGAGATGGAGAAAGCGGAAAGCGCCTGGATAACCAGGGCAAATAACACGGTTTACCGGCCTGGTCAAACAACCGGCCACTACGAAAGTTTTTTCCTGCGGGCCAACCACCCGTCACTTCCCCTGGCTTTCTGGATACGCTATACCATCTTCAGCCCGCAGGGCCACCCCGAAAAAGCTATCGGTGAACTGTGGGCGGTCTATTTCGACGGGCAAAACGGACTGGATTTTGCCTTTAAGAAAGAGGTGCCTTTCAACCAGTGCTCTTTCAGTTCATCCGGGCTGGATGCAAAGATCGGTGATGCCCTGCTAAATACTGGCAGCTTGACAGGAAGCGCCTCCACCGATGACCACGAGATTAAGTGGGATTTGACATATAGTGGTAATAGCAAACCCCTTTTCCTGCTGCCACTGAAAATGTATTCAGCCGGCTTTCCCAAAGCTAAAAGCATCGTACCCCTGCCCATGGCTCAATTCAACGGTAGTCTCATCGTGGACGGTAAAACTGTAAACATAGATAAATGGATGGGCAGCCAGAACCATAACTGGGGCTCCAAGCACACCGACCTTTACGCCTGGGGACAGGTGGCCGGCTTCGATAACAACCCGGACAGCTTCCTTGAAGTCGCCACGGCCAGGGTTAAAATCGGTCCCTTTTGGACGCCAAACATGACCCCTATCGTGCTGCGGCGGCATAAAGGCGAGGAATATGCCCTTAATAGCATAGCCCAAACCTTGAAAGCCCGAGGACATTTCACTTATTTTGATTGGCAATTCTCCTCGGAGAACGATGTGGTTAGTCTTGCAGGAAGGATAACCGGCGATCGCAATCAGTTCGTGGGACTGAATTATTACAATCCGCCGGGAGGCAACAAGCACTGCCTCAACAGCAAGATAGCGTCCTGCGACCTGAGGATCAGCTACAAGCAGGGTGCAAATAGGGGCTCATCCGACCTGCTAACCACCCGCAACCGCGCAGCCTTTGAGATCCTCACCGATAAAAGAGACCACGGCATCACTATTCAAGTATAAACACCGGATTACTGCCCGCTAGGTCATTGAACCCATTGATAACGATGGCAATGGCAATATAGACGTTACAATCACAGCCATTGGCCTGGATGGCAAGGCGACATCATGCGAAGTCAAACAATTAAGCGGGACCGCGAGTCATAATTGCCACCAAATTGACTTCTAATCAATTAGCCGTTATTATATTACTGCATGCGGATAAACGAATACAATCAGGTGACATATGAGAAAATTAGCTAAAACATTCAAAGCGCTTTCCGATGAGACAAGGCTAAGGATTTTAAACATACTGCTGGAACGTGAGTGCTGTGTCTGTGAGTTAATGCAGGTCCTGGACTTAACGCAATCCAGAACATCGCGGCACCTGATCACGCTGTGCGATGCGGGTTTTTTAAAGTTCAGACGTCAGGGCTTGTGGGCCATGTATTCCATCGACTGGGAGAGCATGGATAAATATCATATCGATTTGGCCGGAATTGTGCGTGAAGCTTTGAAAGACAATCAGACGGCGATCTTGGACAGGCAGAAGCTGGCCACCACTGAAAAGATAGGACTGACAGTCTGCTCAGCTACAGGGAGTAAGAATGGCTGTAGAAACTAAAGTGGAATCCTGCAGTTGCGGGATATCAACTCCGGCAAGTACTGCACTCCACACAAGACCGGACGACAATAAGAAACTTTATCTGCTATTGGGCATCGGCCTGGCCTTATGGTTGATCCTATATTATTGGCTTGAAATGGCAGCCAATTTCCTGACCTTTAATGTATTTCAACTGTCTGCGGATAGCCATCTCGGCAGCAGCGTGGCATTCTTTCTGTATGACGCACCTAAGGTAATTTTGCTCCTGGCAATTATAGTATTTGGCGTAGGAATCATACGCTCGTTCTTCACGCCCGAACGGACCAGGCAGATGCTGGCGGGCAAACGTGAATTCGTCGGTAACGTTATGGCTGGCGGACTTGGCATTGTCACACCATTTTGTTCATGCTCCGCGGTCCCGCTTTTCATTGGATTTGTCGAGACCGGCGTTCCGCTCGGCGTCACGTTCACTTTTCTGATCGCAGCGCCGATGATCAACGAGGTGGCCCTCGTCCTCCTCTTCAGTATGTTTGGCTGGAAAATAGCTCTGCTCTACGTGGCAACCGGACTATTCATCGCCATCACTGCCGGCTGGGTAATTGGCCGCCTTAAGCTGGAGAGATATATTGAGAGCTGGGTGCATGAAATAAAGATGGGCGAGTCCGGCGATGCGGCTGGAGGCCTTAAATTTGCAGATCGAATTAGGTATGGCCTAACTGCGGTGAAGGAGATCGTAGGTAAAGTCTGGCCCTACGTCCTTGCTGGAATAGCCGTAGGAGCGATCATACACGGATATGTACCCGAAGGTCTGATGGCGTCATTTATGGGCAAGGACGTCTGGTGGGCAGTCCCTGCAGCCGTGCTGCTTGGTGTCCCCATGTATTCCAATGCGGCAGGGTTCATACCAATAATGCAAGCGCTCATGGAGAAGGGTGCAGCCCTGGGCACGACGCTTGCCTTTATGATGGCGGTCATAGGCCTATCTCTGCCGGAAACGATAATACTGCGAAAAGTGCTGAAATGGCAGCTCATCGCTGTATTCCTCGGGGTTGTATCCGTCGGCATAATCATAATTGGCTATCTTTTTAATGCCATACTCTGACATTGCAGCATTTAGCGAACAGATACATGGATAAACTGATGGGCATTATGAAGGCACTATCCGATGAAACAGAGGCAACAGGGTAGATTCTCAGTTTATGCGATAGATTGGAAGAGATTTGACTCATGCGGGGCCGACATGCTGAAGGCCATACGCAGGGGACTCGAAG
>JAPLHK010000024.1:0-1023 GCA_026389715.1 Chloroflexota bacterium | reverse complement strand
CACACACAAAGTATAAATCTAATTTTATGGAAAGGTAATGAACAGATGAAAACTATTATCTTGATGATGACAATGTGTCTTGTGGTATTTTCGACCATGTTGATGGGTGGGTGCGCAGGTGCGCAGCCAGATTTGCAGACTTCAAAAGCTGACAATGCTGTTACTGGCACAGCCAAACCAGACAGTGTCGAACTTATCTATTTTCATACGAAAGTAGCTTGCCATTGCATGTCAACCATGCAAGATAACATCAAGTACGCTGTCGATACATATTTTGCAAATGAAACAGCTTCCGGCAAAGTAAAACTGACCATGATTGTCTCGGACGATCCGGCGAATGAAGAGCTCGTTAAAAGATATGATGCCCTGCCCTTTGTCCTTTTCATCACGGAAACACGGGGAAATAAGGCAAGGACCTATCCAGTTAGCGATATCTGGAATATGACGGGGGACGATAACCGGGACAAGCTGATCAATTTTATCAAGGTGACTGTCACCGACATATTGTATGGGAAGACCTCATAAAGGCTATGCCAATACAAAAATACAATCAAACAGTTTAAAGCTGTCGGTCCTGGACCGTTTTCTGACACTCTGGATTTTCCTGGCAATGGCGTTAGGCGTGGGACTGGGCTACTTCATACCGGGGGTAGCCGATGTCATATCTCTATTTCAGGTTGGGACCACGTCCATCCCCATTGCGATAGGACTGATCCTGATGATGTATCCGCCGCTGGCCAAGGTCAAATACGAGGAATTGCCGCTGGTCTTTCGCGACTGGAAAATACTCGGACTATCCTTGGTGCAAAACTGGGTGATCGGGCCAATACTGATGTTCTTGCTGGCAATACTCCTGCTGAGCGGATACCCGGACTATATGGTTGGGCTAATTATGATAGGACTGGCGCGCTGCATAGCCATGGTTATTGTATGGAATGAGCTTTGCGGGGGAGACAATGAATATGCCGCGGGCCTGGTGGCTTTCAACTCGATATTCCAGATTCTATTCTATTCGGTATATGC
>JAPLHK010000026.1 GCA_026389715.1 Chloroflexota bacterium | reverse complement strand
AGAAGTCCGCCGATATAATATTTGCAGGTCTGGCTGATCAGCGCATAGCCCTTGGGATCGAAAAACATATTCTTGCCATATTTGAACAAGCTTTGATGCACATGCATGCCTGAGCCATTATCCTGGGAGATTGGCTTGGGCATGAAGGTGGCGACCTTGTTATGTTTGCGGCATACATTCTTGATGACGTATTTGAACCACATCATCTGGTCACCCATCTTGAGCAGGTCCTTGTATTTCATATCGATCTCGCACTGACCGGCGGTAGCCACCTCATGGTGGTGAACCTCTATCTCGAGGCCGGCTGATTCCATGGTTTCCACAATCTCAGACCTGAGGTCCTGCAACGAGTCATGCGGTGCAACCGGGAAATAGCCTTCTTTGTATCTTGGTTTATATCCCAGATTTGGCTTTTCATCTTTACCGGTGTTCCAGTCGGCTTCAATGGAGTCGATGTAGTAGTAGCCGCTGCGCTGATCCTGGTCGAAGCGTACGTCGTCGAAAATGAAGAACTCCTGCTCGGGACCGCAGTAGCAGGTATCGGCCAGTCCTGTGGATTTCAAATACTTTACGGCTTTCTTGGCGATGTACCTGGGGTCCCTGGTATAAGGTTTCTTGGATACCGGGTCGAAAATATCACAGATAATACTGAGGGTGGGGTGCTCACAGATGGGGTCGATGATCGCAGTGTCAGGCTCGAGCTTAAGGATCATGTCGCTTTCCTGGATCTCCTGGAAGCCACGGATGCTGGAGCCGTCGAAGCCAATGCCTTCTGCCCAGATACCTCCCTTGGCGGGATCGGAATCCGGATTACCGTTAAGCTGTCCTGCGGTGATGGTGAAATGCTGCCACAGGCCAGGCAGGTCGTTGAATTTCAGGTCGATGAACTTGATATTTTCATCCTTGACCTTCTCAGGTCGATGAACTTGATATTTTCATCTTTGACCTTCTTGAGAATTTTTTCGGGTGTCATTTTCTCGGATGCCAATATTTTCCTCCTTTACTGATTTATGCAGTTAATTTAGCCTGAAAATGTTACAAACAGATTAAATTAGTCGAAAAACAGCCCAAAAATTCAGAAAAACCGCGGGGGATGGCGAAAAATCAGTCATCCCCCGTCCATACAATGGCAAAAACCGCGAAAAATGGCCCCGCTTATGAAAATCCCCCGTAAGCCGTTTCTCCGTGCTGTGATATGTCCAACCCCACCATCTCCTCCTCGTTCCTGACGCGCAGGCCAAAAGTGGCGTCAATCACCTTGGCTATGACCCAGGTGACGCCGAATGAATAACCGGCGGTAACGGCAACGGCCAATAGTTGAACTAATATCTGTGCTCCGTTCCCGTCTATCAAACCTTATTTACCGCCGATGGTAGACGTGGCCAGCAGCCCGGTTGCAATCATACCCACCGTGCCGCCCACCCCGTGACAGGCAAAAACGTCAAGTGATTCATCTATCCGGTTAGATTTATTACGCCAGAGCATGACATAGTAGGAAATGATGGCTGCCCCTATGCCGATAGGTATGGCGGCCATTGGGTGTATGAATCCTGAGGCCGGTGTCACGGTAGCCAGCCCTACGACTGCTCCCGTGGCGACGCCTAGTACCGAGGGCCGGCGGTGTATCCAGCCGAGGATGAGCCAGGTGATGGCTGCGGAAGCTCCGGCAAAGTTGGTAGAGGCGAAGGCGCTGGCGGCCAGTCCATTAGCAGCAAGCGCGCTGCCGGCGTTAAAGCCGAACCAGCCAAACCACAACAGGGCGGTACCCAGCACCACGTATGGAATACTGTTGGGTTCCATTGCCTCTCTCTCTTCAAATCCGCGCCGGGGGCCGAGGACCAGCGCTATAGCTAACGCGGCGAACCCGGCATTGATATGCACTACTGTACCACCGGCGAAATCCAGCACTCCCAGGTTAGCCAGCCAGCCGCCGCTTCCCCATACCCAGTGTGCTATCGGGCAGTAGACGACCGTGAACCAGATGGCTGAAAATATCAGCAGGGAGCTGAACCTGATTCGTTCCACCACACCGCCGGTGATAAGCGCCACAGTGATGATGGCGAAAGTTGCCTGGAACATCATAAAGAGGAAGTGCGGTATGGTAGTCGCGTAAATATTGGAGGGTTCCATGCCCACGTTCATCAGGCTGGCCCATTGCAGCCCCCCGAACAGACCTTTGAAATCAGGCCCAAAGCTGACGCTGTAACCGTAAAATGCCCACAATATCGAAATGAGCCCCAGCATCACGAAGCTCATCATCAGGGTGGAAAGCAGGTTTTTCTGTCTGACCATTCCCCCATAGAAAAAGGCCAGTCCCGGGGTCATCAGCATCACAAGCGCGGTAGCGATCAGTAGCCATGCAGTATCACCGGAATTGATTTGCATGTTAACCTCCCGTGAATTGATGCCAACAATTTAGCCTTTAATTGTTACGGGCGTGTTAAATCACTGAATTTTATAGATGAAAAAGGGACGCCTTGCTTAAGGGCCGGGCCTGATTTTATTTTGAATCAACCGTTAATAATAGAAAGTTTAGTCAAGTTTAAATGGCTAAAAAGGTTCACATTTCAGGTAGATGTGCTTTGCATTGTTTCAGCCAATTGGGCACGTTCAATTGCCACAGCTGCCAGGTCGCCCAATGCTTCTAATAACCTGATTTGCTGTATGGGCATCTGATAAGCTCTATCGGCCAACCATATCCCCATCACGCCAATCGCTCTCCGCGTCGCATGCAATGGCAAATACAGGGCCCTGGCGTCGGGAAGCGTATCGGTATTGCGCCCCGTTGCCTGTTGATGTTCGTAAGCCCAAAAAGCTGTAGCCACATCATTTTCATCCAAACTGAAATTTATTTTCTGAAATGGATGTATCAACTTCCCGTCATTTTCGGGGTCCGGCAATAAAATAACTGCATCCAGACCGAGTGTCCTTTTTACATAGTTGACTACCGTGTTTACGGTGTCTTCTACATTAAGGGCGGCGGTCATCTCCCGGCTGAGCGCATACAAAGTAGATATTGCCACCTGGCGCTGTCGTGCGGCTTCGCCCTGTTTTCGAATACGGGCTGTTAAATAACTTATCACAATGCCGACTATAAGTAACACGCTAAAGGTAAAAAGATATTGCATATCTGCCACGGCGAATGAAAGAACCGGAGGTATAAAAAAGAAATCGAATGCCAGTACGCCCAGGATACACACCACTATGGACGGGCCAAATCCGAAAAAGACGGCTGCGATAACCACGCAAAGCAGGTAGATCATAATCAGATTAGCCGGGTGAACCAGGGGCTGTAACAACACACCGATCAAAGTAGCTATAATAACCAACCCAACGCTTATCAGGTATCCCCGCCAATTAACGGAAGGTTTTGAATCGGACTCTCTGTCCTGCCCAATCGATTCTCCCTTGCCGCCGATAACGTGGATATCAAAATAGCTGCTCTTACGAATAATTTGAGCACTGACAGAGCTTCGTAACATTTCCTGCCAGCGGCTCTTCAGCGGTTTACCCACAACTATCTTGGTAATATTATGTGCTTTTGCATAGTCTATGACAGTGTCTGCCACAGACTGTCCCTGCAATTCCTGCACATCCGCGCCTAACCGTTTGGCCAATTGCATGGTATGCGCCAATCTTTCCCTCTGGGCGGAAGATAGCCGGATATTATCGGGAGTCTCAACATGGACGGCAGACCATTCCGCGTTCAACTGGGAAGCCAGCCGGCGGGCGCTGCGGACCACCCTGTTTGCCAGAGGGCCACTATCGATACATACAAGGAGGTGTTCAGCCGCTGCCCAGGGACCTTGTATAGCCTGAGTTTGCATGTAGACCTGTGTTGCCCTCTCAACATGCTCCGCCGCAATCCGCAGGGCGATCTCACGCAGGGCGGAAAGGTTACCTTTGCGAAAGAAGTCCCTGGTAGCATGCGCAATCATCTCAGGTACATAGACCTTTCCTTCTTTTAAACGCAGTATCAATTCATCGGGAGGCAGGTCGACTAATTTTATCTCGCCAGCCTTGTCGATTATTGAGTCCGGGACCGTCTCACGAACCCATACGCTGGTGATCTGGGCAACTGTATTTCTCACACTCTCCAGGTGTTGTATGTTGAGCGTGGTATAAACATCGATCCCGGCTTTGAGCAATTCCTCCACATCCTGATAGCGTTTCGGGTGCCGTGAACCGGGGGCATTGGTATGCGCAAGTTCATCTACCAGTGCGAGCCTTGGTTTACGTGCCAGCACCGCATCCAGGTCCATCTCTGGTATAAGGATGCCGCGGTACTCTATTTGCTTGCGCGGGAGAATTTCCAGGCCGCCCAGGAGCCTCTCTGTTTCCACCCTTCCGTGTGTTTCAACATAAGCCACCACCAGCCCTGCTTGATCCTTTTGCTGCTGAGCATCCTCCAGCATGGCATATGTCTTACCCACACCGGCGGCAAAGCCGAGGAAAATGGTCAGTTTGCCCTGGTTCTGCTGCTGTTCCTCAGATTTGATCCGCGCCAGTAACTGGTCAGGACTGGGACGGCTTTGCCTCATTTGTTCCCCCTCTCCAAGTCAAATTTTAAACCCCGAAGTCAGGAAAATCCATTTTATTTGTTCTCGTCAAGCGCTAAATTTAACCTGAGGACATTTACCCTCGGCTCACCGAGGACACCGAACTGACGGCCTTCGGTAAAGCGGTTTACCATCTCCTGAAGTACCCCCTCGCTTATATGCCGCTGCCGCGCAACTCGTGGTACCTGGTAAAGGGCTGCTGCCTGGCTGATATGCGGGTCAAGCCCGCTGGCAGAGTATGTTACCAGGTCCACAGGGATTGACACAGTGTTCCCAGGGTCAGACCTTTTTAAAGCCTCTATCCTTTTCTGAATATTGCCCAGCAGTTCTTCATTGGAAGGGCCATAATTTGAAGCCGAAGAGGCTGACCCGTTATAGGGCAAGGGTTGTGTGGCAGAAGGCCGCCCCCAAAAATAGCCTTCCCGGTCAAACTGCTGGCCGATCAACTCGGAACCAAGGCATTTGCCTTCGCTTTCAATCAGGCTGCCGTTGGCCTGATGCGGGAAAATAACCTGGGCAATAAGAGTGACGAGAAAGGGGTAGATTATTCCCGTAAACAGGATCATAACACCCAGTAATATGAGGGCACTGCGAAGTTGGCGATGCATTGTTGATGACTGCGGTTTTTCCATTTTTTATACCAATTTCAGCGCTACCAGCAGCAGGTCGATCAATTTTATGCCGATAAAGGGGGCAATCAATCCGCCAACGCCATAGACCAGAAGGTTATCGCGCAGGAGTGTTGCCGCACCTACCGGACGATACGGCACACCACGCATAGCCAGTGGGATGAGCGCTATGATAATCAGAGCATTGAAAATCACTGCCGATATTACCGCGCTATGGGGTGTAGCCACCGGTCTGGCCGCCGGTCTTTCGCTGGCTTATATCGGAGACCATTACCACTTGATAAAGTTGCCGGGTTATGTTTACGACCTTTCGTATCTGCCGATTAAGGTTAAGGGTTTTGATGTTATCTGGATTACGATCATCTCTTTTGCTATTGCGCTTG
>JAPLHK010000094.1:7589-55169 GCA_026389715.1 Chloroflexota bacterium | reverse complement strand
AACCTGCAATACCCAGATAAAACGTTCTGGGAGGCTATTGAGCCGGCCTTTAAGGGATTTCCCAACCGCGTGGCGCTGTACTACATGGGCACCCCCTTCACTTTCAAGCAGATGGACGAGATGTCCAACCGCTTCGCCAACCTGCTCAAGAAGATCGGTCTGAAGAAAGGCGATACAGTAGGTATAAACCTTCCCAATCTACCTGCTTATTACATCGGCCTGGTCGGCATACAGAAGGCAGGCTGTGTGCTCACCGGCGTCAGCCCGCTGCTCACTGCTGACGAGCTCAACCACCAGCTCAAGGATTCCGGTGCCAAGGTGCTGGTGACCCTCGATGCGCTTTACCCGCGAATTATCAAGAGCATCGGAGGCACGGAGCTTAAGGCCATTGTATTTACGGGCATCGCCGATTACCTCTCCCCGGTGCTGGCCACCATGGGGAAAATGCTGAAGAAGATCCCCACAGGCAAGGTGCTGCCTATACCGGGAATAGAAATATACGATTTCAAGCAGGTCATGAAGAGCCTGCCCGCCGACCCTGTATCGGAAAAAGTAAGTATGGATGATACCTGCGTGATGCAGTACACCGGCGGTACCACCGGCCTGCCCAAGGGCGCGGAACTGACGCACCGCAACATGACCTCACAGATGTTCCAGATAAACACCTGGTTAGATGCCCCGATGGGTGAGTTGGTCGGTATGACGGCGTTCCCGCTATTTCATATTGCCGGACTTGTGATATGCATGGCGCTATTTGCCAAGGCCAACACACAGGTCGCGGTGCCCAACCCGCGCGATCAGCAATTTATCATCAAGGCCATGAAGAAGCACCGGCCGAGTATTATCGGCAACGTCCCGACGGTTTACCTGGAGCTGATCAAACAGCCGGGCTTCAAAGCCTATGATTTCAGCGACGTCCAGTATTTCGCCAGCGGCGCCGCCCCGTTCCCTCCCGAATATATCAAGGATTTTGAGAAAATTGTAGGTGAGAACAAGCTGGTGGAAGTGTACGGCCTGACCGAGACCAGCCCGATCATAACGGCCAATCCCCGCTATGGCAAGAAGATACCGGGTGCGGTGGGTATACCCTTCCCCGATACCGATATAAAAATCATTGACCCCGCAACCGGTGAACCAGTGCCATTCAATGAGCCGGGCGAGATAGCTGTGAGGGGGCCGCAGGTATTCACCAAGGGCTATTTCAGAAAACCGGACGAGACGGCCAACGCGCTGCGGAACGGCTGGTTCTACACGGGCGACGTGGGCAAGATGGATGATGAGGGGTTCGTAACCATTGTGGATCGGATAAAGGACATGGTCAACGTCTCGGGGTTCAAGGTGTTTACCCGCGAATTGGATGATGTAATCTGCGAGCACCCGGACGTGGATATGTGTGCCACTGTGGGAATACATAATCCCGACAGGCCGGGGACCGAGATAGTTGCCTCGGCCATCATTCTCAAGCCCGGCATAGAGAAAAGCGACGCCGAGAAAGCCAGGATAATCGAGTACCTTAAGGGCAAGGTTGCCCCCTACAAGGTGCCCAAGACCATAGAATTCTTCGACCAGCTACCCACCAGCGCAGTGGGGAAGATTCTCAAGAGGGAGATCAGAACCATATTAAGCGGTAAGTTCAAATAGCCATTAAGGAGAGAAATGAATAAACGCCCTGTCTTCCGCACCGCGCTGTGCGATATGCTCGGTGCCGAGTATCCGGTGATGCTGGCCGGCATGGGCACGGCAGGTGGCTACACGCTCACGGCAGCCGTCTCCAATGCCGGAGGACTGGGGATGCTGGGCGCCACTTTCCTGTGGCCCGACGAATTGCGGTCCTGGATACGCAAAACGCGTGAACTGACAGACAAGCCTTTCGGCGTGGATATCCTGCTCCCCGCGGCCATTCCGAAAGACTTCGACCTGGGCAAGATAAAAGAATATATACCTCCCGAGCATACCGCATTTGTTCAAAAGATGGCCAGGGATTTCGGGGTGGAGGGTGCCCGTATGAAAGAATGGCCCATCTCTGAGGAGTTCGGCCGCAGCCAGTTCCAGGTGGTCAAAGAGGAGAAGGTGCCTTTCTTTGCACTCGGCCTCGGCACACCGGACTGGCTCATCCCCGAGGCGCACGAGGCCGGCATCAAGATCGTGTCTTTGTGCGGCAACGTGCGCAACTCGGTCAAGCTTAAAAAGATGGGTGCGGATATCATCATTGCCCAGGGACATGACGCTGGCGGACATACAGGCAGGATCGGCACCTTCGCGCTTGTCCCGCAGGTTGTCGACGCCGTTGCCCCCACCCCTGTGGTGGCTGCCGGCGGGATAGCTGACGGACGTGGCCTGGTAGCTGCGCTGGCACTGGGGGCTATCGGCGCCTGGTGCGGGACCGCTTTTCTGGCCACCCATGAATGCTTCGTGGACTTCGTCGAGCTCGGCATGCTAAATAGGGCGACTATTGACGCCTATTACCGCAAGCTGATCGATTCGGACGAGGAAGCGGAACAGATAACCCGGATTTACAGCGGCAAGACCACGCGCGCTTTTAAGAACAAACTTGATGAGGCCTGGGAGAAATCGGGGCTTAAGACGTTGCCCATGCCATTGCAGAGCATGCTGATGGCAGATCTGGTGCAGGGCATGATGGAAAAGGGCGAGACGGAGTACTTCCCCATGTTCGCCGGACAGGTTACCGGGCTGATCAAGAAGGTCAGGAGCACACAGGAAGTCATGGACGACATTATCGGCGGAGCCGTAAAGATACTGGGGGAGAAGTTCCCCGCCGGGTTGACCATAAAGGCCTGAGGGCGGGCAACCAACCCCGGTCATGTCAGATTGAGTAATATGACAAGGATAACCGTATGGAATATGAAGGCCTGATACTTGAGAAAAAAAACCGCGTTGCCATCCTGACCATGAACCGGCCGCAAAGGCTGAACGCCCTGACGGCGGAGATAAGCAACGAACTGATGCCGCGTATCTTTCGCGAGATACAGGAGGATGATGAGGTTCGAGCCCTTATCATCACCGGCGCGGGCAAGGGCTTCTGCACCGGTGCCGATATAGTGCTCTTTAACCAGGCAGCGGAGGAGGGAAAGCTCCAGGAAACACTTGAGGTCATCGCTGCCGTCAACGGTGTGGCGGCGGGTGGTGGTGTATCCCTCGCCCTGCTCTCTGATATACGCATCGCCTCCGAAAGAGCGATCTTTAACCTGGCTTTCGTGATGCGGGGTCTGATACCGGACTGCGGATGTACCTTCCTGATGCCGCGGCTGCTGGGCACCGGGCGCTGCTACGAATACATGTACACCGGCGATTCCATCGATGCACGCGAAGCCGAGCGTATCGGCATGGTAAACCGGGTTGTGCCGCATGAGAAGCTGATGGAGGAGGCCGAAGCGCTGGCCAACAGGATAGTACAGGGCCCGCCGCTGGCGCTCAAGCAAATTAAACGCGCTGTGCAAAACGGCCTGATCAATACCCTTGAACAGCAGCTTTACTTCGAGACTTATGCGCAGAAGTTCCTGATGGGCAGCGAGGATTTCCGGGAAGGGCTGGACTCTTTCCGCAATAAACGCTTACCGCAGTTCAAGGGACGCTGAGCATACTGTCATTGCGAGGCCGCCGCAGTGGCCGCGGCAATCTGTGCGTCGCAATTTGGATATAATAAATATCTTACACATGAATAAGGAGGTTACAAAAGGTGAAGGACTTTGATGCCGTTGTCGTAGGGGCGGGATTGGGTGGATTATCCGCGGCAACCTACCTGGCCAAGGCCGGTAAAAAGGTGGTTGTCCTGGAGAAACATAACGTGCCGGGCGGCTATGCCACCTCGTTCCTCAGGGGTCGTTTCGAATTCGAGATAGCCCTGCACCAGCTTTCCGGGTATGGGACCGAAACAGACAAGGGGTCCGTCTGGAAGATATTGCATGATAGCGGCGTTTCGGACAGGGTAGACATCCTGCATATCCCAGACTTTTACCGCAGCATCTTCCCTGACTTTACTATTGAGGTGCCCATTGGCAGGCAGAACTACGAGGACGCTCTCTGCAACCAGTTTCCCAGGGAGGCTGACGGCATAAAGAAGTTTACGCAGACCATTTTCGAATTTGCCCGCCAGGCCATGAAAGCCCAGCGGGTAGGTATGAAAGCCGTGATGCAGAACTCTTCCGAGTACCCCGAACTGATGGCCTACTTCGGTAAGACGCTCTCCGAGGTCCTCAACCCCATGGTCTCAGATGAGAAGGCACGCGCCGTCATAGGCCAGCTCTGGGGCTATTTGGCACAGCCCCCTTCAAAGGTAGCATTCCTTATGTATGCCATCACGCTGGTCAGCTACATCAGGTTCGGTGCGGCCCATGTCAGGGGGACCTCGCAGAACCTTTCGCAGGCGTTCATAGCTACCATGGAATCCTACGGAGGCGAGGCCTGGTTCAGCAACGGCGCAAAGAAGATTTTAGTTAAAGACGGCAAAGTGCGCGGTGTGCTGACCGAGGACGGCACCGAGATAGCCACTCAGCACGTCGTCTGCAGCGCCAACCCCGTCACCACTGCGCTTGAACTGATCGGCCGGGATAACATGCCGGGCTGGTACCTCAACCGTTTGGGTGGCTGGACCGGCGGCGCCAGCACCTTCAACATATACCTGGGCCTGGATTGCGCGTGCCAGGAGGTCGGGCTGAACGTCCACGAGAATTTTGTTAACACAAGTTATGACCTGGACATGCAGTACGAGCAGGGGCTTCACTCGGTCCATGTCGGGCCGGATTTCAACCTAGTGGTGGCATACAATGTGGTCGACCCAACCGTATCGCCCAAAGGAACGGCCTCGGTGGTAGTTACCCAGATTGCCTACGACGATCACTGGTTGAAACTATCCCCATCGGAATATGTTGAGGCCAAGAATAGGATGGCCCAAAATTCACTTAAGTTGGCGGAAAAGGCGGCCCCCGGCTTGAGGGACCATATCGAGGTGATCGAGATAGCCACGCCGCTGACCAACATGCGCTACACGGGAAACCCGCGCGGCAGCATCATCGGGTTCGACGAGAACTTTACCGGCACGGGTTTTCTGCATATGCCCATGAGGGGCCCGTTGGAAGGTCTTTACTTTGCCAACGCTTGGGTGAATATCGGCGGCGGCTTTGAGACCTGCATTGCCACAGGTGCCATGGCTTCACGCGAGGTGCTGAAGGACATGGAGAAGGGCTCCTGGGATACCGAGGTGATACCCGGCATCAAGGATACACTGGAAAAGCAGAAGGTAAAGCCAGGGGAGCTCAAGGACACCATTACCCCGCAGGAAAAGGCTGTTGCCGCGATTCACCCGCGTAGGCTGAAGCTGAAAGTTAAAGAGATCATTAAAGAAACGGCCAGCGCCAAGACCTTCAGGCTGGAATCAAAAGACGGCAAGCTACCATGGTTCCGCGCCGGGCAATACATCAACCTTTTTGTGGATATCGGTGGCGTGAAGACCTCGCGTCCCTATAGCATCTCCTCGGCGCCCGGCAAGTCTTACTATGATATTACAGTACGCAGGGTAGGGGGTGGATTTGTATCGTCCTACCTGCTCGATAAGGTCAAGGTGGGCGACAGCTTCGAATCGACTGGCCCCAGCGGCTATTTCTACTATGAGCCTCTGATCGATTCTACCGACCTCGTCTTTTTGGCCGGCGGCAGCGGCGCCGCGCCTTTCATGTCCATCATCCGTGAAATGGTGGAGAAAAAGTCCAAATTGAATATCCACCTCATTTACGGCAGCCGCACGCCGGACGACATAATCTTTGATAAAGAATTACAGCAGCTTGCAGGCAAGCACAAGAATATAAAAGTTGATTACGTGATAAGTGAGCCTCCATCCGGCTGGAAAGGAGCCACAGGCTTACTTGATGACAAGGTCATATTCTCGCTGTCAGGAGATCTCAGGGGCAAGACGGTGTTTACCTGCGGCCCGGCTCTGATGTACGAGCTTTGCGGAGCAGCGTTGGTCAAGCTGGGCGTACCGGCCAGGCGCCGGAAACAGGAGGCCTACGGTCCGCCTCAGGATGTTACTAAAGACCCGGCCTGGCCGGGTATACAGGCCTCAAAGGAGTTCGTGATTACCGAGGTTAGGAGCGGGAAGAAGGTCAAGGCTAAAGCCGGTGAGCCGCTGATGAACTCGCTTGAACGTGCCGGCATCGTGGTCCCCGCCGTATGCCGGTCGGGAGAATGCACGGCCTGCCGCACCAGGCTGATATCTGGTAAGGTCTTTGCCCCGGCCCGCGTGCATTACCGCCAGGCCGACCAAAAATTCGGCTATATCCATCCCTGTATGAGCTACCCGCTGGATGACCTGTCCATCAGGGTGTGATACAGTTAATGATAGAGGTCTAATTTAGGAGGCTTAATATGACAACCAGAACGCAGGAGTTAATGGTGAAGACGCCTATCAAGGCGCAGCAGGTGGCACTTGAGGCGCTCAGTGCTGATGCCAGGGCAACCAGGCCGGGCTTTATCTGGTCGCTGGACCTGGAGCGTGCTAGGTTGGTAACCCAATCCTATAAACAGACCGAGGGGCAGCCCATTTCTCTGCGCCGCGCACGGGCGCTGGCGCACCTTCTCGATAACATGACAATTTATATCCGGCCGGACGAAATGATCGTGGGCAACTACGCGTCCAACAGCGATTCCGTACCCTTCTATCCCGAGCTTGCCTGGAAGTGGATAGCCAGGGAAACCGCCCCCGGCCAGGTTTACGCCAGCATGCTCACCGATGAGGGCAGGAAGGAACTCAAGGAGATAGGTGAATACTGGGGCGACCGCTCCATTCACCACATGGCCAAGAAGTACCTGACAAAGGAGCTTGCCGAGCAATTCTGGATATTCAACTGGGAGTCGGCCACGCCCAACTACGATAAGATACTGTCCATCGGGCTGAAAGGCGTCCTGGAGGAAGCCAGGGAGCGCCTCAAAAAGCTCGATGAAGAATATATGGCAGAGACTATCAACGGCATTGATTTCGTAAAAAAGAAGGATTTCCTGCAGGGCGCTATCATCACGCTGGAGGCCGTCAGCAGGTGGTCCAAGCGGTATGCGGCACTGGCGCGCAGTCTGGCCAAATCCGAGAAAGAGGTGCTGCGCAAGGTGGAACTCGAGAATATTGCTGATGTCTGCGACCGCGTGCCCGAGGAACCCGCGCGTACACTACACGAGGCGATCCAGTCATACTGGTTCATCCATCTGGTGGTGAATTTCCTGGAGATGCCGCAGGTAGGCTCCGGTATAAGATTCGATGTTGTCTTCAACCCCTTCTATGAGAAAGATTTGGCCGCCGGCAAAACTACCCGCGAATCTGCCCAGGAGCTGGTGGAGTTCCTCTTTGTGAAATTTCAGGAGACAGGCTTCTTGCATGCGCCTATCTGGTCCGGCTTTGGCGGAGGCGCGCTGGGTTTCCAGACCGTGACGATCGGCGGCGTCGATTCTAAAGGCAGTGATGTAACCAACGAGATGAGCTTTATCATACTCGATGCTACCATGACCGTGCGCGCCATCGTCCCGCCGCTGGCCCTGCGCTGGCATGATGGCATACCCCCGAAGCTGGTGGACAAGGCCATTGAATGCCTGGCGTCAGGCATGCCACAGCCGGCCATATTCAATGACAAGGTCGTGGTGTTGAGGCTGGTCAACCTGGGCACCCCGCTCGAGGATGCGCGCAACTACTCCATCAATAACTGTATGGTGCCCACCATACCGGGCAAGAACTTCAGCCATATTTCCGCCTGGGCTAGCGGCGTGCCCGCTCCCCTCTGTCTCAACCAGGCGCTGGGCATCGACCCGCTGGCTATCTACAAGAAGGCGGGCAATAAGGTGCTTGATCCCGAGAAAATAACCTCGATGGATGAACTTTTCG
This sequence comes from Chloroflexota bacterium, assembly GCA_026389715.1. Classification (GTDB taxonomy): domain Bacteria; phylum Chloroflexota; class Dehalococcoidia; order GIF9; family UBA5629; genus CAIMUM01. Next base: position 47,287 of record JAPLHK010000094.1, on the reverse strand, counting down.
ATGCCACCATGGAGAACTACCGGCTGGTCATACACCGGCTGGTGCGCATCGCCAACATCGCCGACGCCCTCTATAAAGAGTGGGCGCCTCGTCCCTTCCTGTCCTCGGTCATTGACGACTGCATCAGCAGGGCGCAGGACGTGCGAGATTGGAACTATATGCCCGATTATCGCGATGTGACGCTTTTCGGCCTCAACACTGTGGCGGATTCGCTGACCGCGGTCAAAAAGGTGGTTTTCGACGATAAGAAGGTTACCATGAAGCAACTCGTGGATGCGCTCAAAAACAACTGGAAAGGCTTCGAGGAGATAAGGCAGATGTGCCTGCGCGCTCCCAAGTTTGGCAATGATGACGATTATGCCGATCTGACCTCCCGTGACGTAGCTCGACGCATCGAGGAGGAGACCGCTAAGTGCAAGACCAACTGGGGCACCTCGGTGCATGTTGACGGGACGGCTGCGACTGCCTGGTGGAGCTTTGGCAGGGTCTGCGGCGCGACCGCGGACGGCCGGATGCTGGGCGACCCCTTCAACGATGGGACTATCTCGCCCATGGCCGGGCGCGACAAGAAGGGTCCGACCGCAGTGCTGCGCTCCGTGGCCAAGGTGGACCCGCTGATAAGCTGGAACCACCTCTTCAACCAGAGCTTCATGCCGCAGTTTTTGGTGGGGCATAATGCCGGGGTCTTCGCGCAGTACCTTAAGACATTTGCCGATATGGGCATACACCATATTCAGTTCTCCACTGTAAACAGGGAGACGCTGGAGGATGCGCAGGAGCATCCTGAAAAGTACCCCACACTGATGGTCAGGGTGGCCGGCTTCGCTGCCTACTTTATCGACCTGGACCGCAATATCCAGGACTCGATAATAGCCAGGACGCCGCAGTGCTTTTAGACTCCAGAGAGTCTGCAGGCAGCGGGGAGAAGGGCAGCGCCGGTAATAAAGGCGTGGTCTTCAATATCCAGCGCTACAGCATACATGACGGGCCCGGCATCAGGAGCACGGTCTTTTTCAAGGGTTGCCCCCTGCGCTGTAAGTGGTGCTCAAACCCGGAATCGATTAATACCTTTGCGGAGTTGATGGTCAGGGAAACCCGCTGCAATGGCTGCGGCCGCTGCATCAAGGTATGTGCGCCGGGCGCGCTATCCCTGGCTGCCAGCGGTCTGCGTTTAGACAGGGTTAAATGTGACCTCTGCCTGAAATGCGTCGAAGCCTGCTGGGAGGACGTACTTGAGCTGGCCGGCCGGCAGATGACCGTGGATGAAGTGATTGAGGAATGCTCAAAGGATGAACTCTTCTACCGCAACTCGGGAGGAGGCGTCACACTGTCGGGCGGCGAACCTTTGCTACAGGCCGATTTTGCCCTGGAGTTACTCCGCAATCTCAAAGAGCGCGGTTTCAGAACAGCGCTGGACACCTGCGGACAGGTACCCTGGGAAACATTGGAGAAAGCGCTGGCATATACAGACCTGGTGCTTTTCGATGTAAAGCATATCGACAGTGAGGAGCACCGCGACGGCACCGGAACCGACAATAAGCTTATCCTCTCCAATTTGGAGAAGTTAATGGCGGCCAATATGTCCAGGATCTGGATAAGAGTGCCCGTCATCCCTGGCTACAACGACAGTGACCGTTATATGCAGGAATTGGCCGGAAGGCTGCAGGGCATGAAGGCCGAGAAAGTATCACTGCTGGGCTACCACGAGTGGGGCAGGGCCAAGTACCAGTCGCTGGGCAGGGCCTACCAGTTGAGCGGGCGCACGCCTCTAACTGAAGAGCGCCTGAGCGGGATAATCGGGATATTCAAGGCTAAAGGATTGGATGCCACCGCCGGGTATTAAATGACGGCGAAATCGGAATAAATAAAGGGGCTTCGCGCCGCGAAGCCCCTTAGATCTTTCGGATCCATTTTCCTCCCTACTCTCCCATTCAGGTAAGCCCGATTTATCTGCTATGTCCCTTATTCCGCAGCTCTTTTGCTACGTACCGGAGAGCTCGGGAGTTTTACCTGCTCTCAATGCCTGCACCCGGGGAGCTTACCTCTGCTCCTCGCGCAGGTGAGAGCGTGACCAAGGAAAGTGCCATTCAACTAACATGGCCTGTTTTTTGACCATTAACCACCTCCGCGAGGGTTAGTCTTGTTTATTACCCTCAATTTCATGCTACTCCTAAAAAACAGGGCGGTCAAACCGAATGTGTTAATGCTTGCAGTCTGCCCGCCACTAATACATAATTGGTCGGGGAAACTAAGAAAATGAAAAAGCTACTGCTGGGCATGTCCACAGTTAAATTGAAGCTGCTGGCTAAAGAGCTGGGTGAAAAGGAGTTCCGCGGTAAGCAGGTCGCCGACTGGCTATACCGGCAGGGTTGCCGCGAGATAAGCGGGATGGCCACTTTGCCTGTTGCCTTCAAGGCGAAGCTGGAAGAGGGCTATCAGATAGGCCGCTCCAAGGTAAAAAAGATCAGCAAGTCAAAGGACGGCACCTTCAAGCTGCTCTTACAACCCGTCTATGGGGAACTGGTGGAGACGGTGGGAATGCCCTATGCAGGCCGCTTCTCCTGCTGCGTATCCACCCAGGTAGGCTGTCCCATCGGCTGCGCTTTCTGCGCAACCGGCACGGGAGGGTTTAAGCGCAACCTGTCGGCCGGGGAAATAGTTGACCAGGTGATGACTGTCGGTGAGGCTGCTATAAAAGGGAAGCTGCTGGCAGCGGACGGCAGGGTCAGCCACGTGGTCTTTATGGGCATGGGCGAACCGCTCCTCAATTATGACGCGACGCTGGCGGCAGTGCACCTGATCAACGGCGAGTTAGCCATCGGCATGCGCAACATCACCGTGAGCACCATCGGCTATGTGCCCGGCATTTACAGGCTGGCCGGCGAGGACCTGCAGTTGACTTTGGCGGTCTCGTTGCACGCGGCCGATGATGCCCTGCGCAGGAAGCTGGTGCCCGGCATGACGCGCTACACGCTCCAGGAGATAGCCGATGCCTGCAAGCACTATTTCAGGGAAACAGGGCGGCGCGTAACTTTCGAATACTGTTTGTTGAAAGGGGTCAACGACGGGCAGGCCGATGCCGCCAAGCTGGCCGTGCTGTTGCAGGGGTTGAACTGCCACGTAAACCTCATACCGTTTAATAAGGTCAGCGGCAGTGGTTTCTATCCGCCTGAAACGTTTCGCGTGACTAACTTCCGCCGCGTGCTGGAAGAGGCCGGTATCACTGTGACACAGAGGGAGCAGCGCGGGGAGGGGATTGAGGCGGCCTGCGGGCAACTGCGGCGGCAGGCTCTGACGGGGCAGGGTGATTTACGAATAAAATGAAGCTGTGACCGCGGTGGCAGGGCAACTTGACTTTACGAGTCACTGTGATACAATTTGACCAATCAATCAACGATTGAAATACCCAAAAATCGGGCGCAATACCGTGTTGCCTGAGCAGGCTCGAGCAGACTAATGACGGACTATCCGTGGTTGAAGAATTACGATAAGGGCGTGCCCCTGACGCTTCAACCTTACCCGCAAAAGACGATGATCGAGATCGTCGATGAATCCGCCAAAGCTAAACCCTACCGCGCCATGTTGTATTTCAAGGGTTCCAAAGTGCTATATGCGGACTTTATCCGCCAGAGCAATGCGCTGGCCACTGCGCTGGTTGCCATGGGCGTGCAGAAAGGCGAACGTGTGGCTATGCTTTTGCCCAATTGTCCCCAGATGATACTTGGTTTCCAGGCAATCTGGAAAGCGGGCGCCATAGCCGTCCCGGTCAACCCGCTTTACACTGAACATGAGATCGAACACGCTTTGAACGAGGTCGATGCCCGGGCGGTGATCGTCCTTAACCCGTTCTATAACGCCGTTAAGAATATCCAGGGCAAGACCAGGGTCAAATTTGTTATCGCCACCAATATCAAGGAATACCTGCCTCAGCCCCTGCGCTTGCTTTTCACGCTGGCCAGGGAGAAAAAGGAGGGCTACCGCATCGGCCTTAAACATGGCGACGCGTGGTTCCAGGATGTACTTAAGAAGTACAGGAATGCCAGGCGACCGGCCATTGAGGTGAAACCCTCGGACCCGGCAGTCATCCTCTTCAGTGGGGGAACGACAGGGACGCCTAAAGGAGCTGTGGGGACTCACCAGGCGCTGGTTATGACGGCCATGCAGATCTGTGCCTGGCTGAGCCCGGTGCTTGAGCAATGGGAAGATAAAGTGGCGCTGACCATGCCGCTTTTCCACGTATTTGGCTGTGTGGGCGCCATGGGCACAGCCATGGTTAACCACTCCTCATGTGTCATTATACCCAACCCGCGCGACCTCACGGACGTGGTCAAGAGCATAAAGAAATATAAGCCGACCTTCATGCCGGGCGTGCCGACTTTCTACATCGGCATTATGAACCACCCGCTGGTGACATCGGGCAAGGTCACGCTGGAGAGCATGAAGCTCTGCATCGTGGGCGCTGCCCCGCTGATGGCGGAGACCAGGAAACGCTTTGAAAGTATGACTGGCGGAAGGCTGCTGGAAGGTTACACCATGACCGAGTGCATGCAGGCTGCTACGGTTAACCCCGTAATTGGCGCCAACAAGGAAGGCTCGGTCGGCATGCCGCTGCCGGATGTGGTGATAAGGATTGCCGATGCCGAGACCGGCCGGGGCAGCATGAAGCCCGGTCAGCTTGGCGAGATATGCTTCCAGGCGCCCAACCTGATGAAAGAATACTGGAACCAGCCGCAGGAAACCGCGGACATGATGCGGGACGGCTGGCTGTATTCAGGCGATATCGGTTATTTGGACGAAGATGGGAACCTCTTCCTGCATAGCCGCAAGAAGGAGATCATCAAGACCAGCGGGTTCCAGGTTTGGCCGCGCGAGATCGAGGAAGTTTTACATGAGCATCCTGCTGTCATGGAGGCAGGCGTGGCCGGCGTACCCGACCAGTATCAGGGCGAATCCGTAAAGGCCTGGGTAGTCTTAAACGCAGGCATGACCTGCAGCGCCGATGAATTGAAGGAGCACTGCAAGGCCAAGCTGGCGGCCTACAAGGTACCGCGCCGGATAGAGTTCCGCGACGCGCTGCCCAAGACGCAGATAGGCAAAATACTCAGGCGTGTTTTACTTGAGGAGGAAAAGGCCGGGGATACTGACGATAAGAAGTAAGCGGCGTTTAACTGAAGGTGGTATTAAACTGATATCCATTGCTGATGACTATAAAATATCTGGGGAGGCTGAATAATGGCCATTGATTACCCGTGGTTTAAAAGCTACGATAAAGGGGTTCCGCATACCCTGGAACCGTATCCTGCAGTGACATTTTTAGACGTCGTGGAAGATGCCGCAAAGCAGAAGCCCGGCCATCCTTTCCTGTTCTTCAAGGGAAATACAGTTACTTATGGTGAAATGGTCAGGCTATTTAATGTATTCGCGGCAGCTCTGCAGGCTAACGGCGTGAAGAAAGGAGACCGTGTAGCCATCCTCCTGCCCAATTGCCCTCAGGGTTTCATCGCGTCGTTCGGCGCCTGGAAAGCGGGAGCCATCCCCGTGCCGCTCAACCCCGTGTACACTGAGTATGAGCTGGAACATGTGTTGAAAGAATGCAGCGCGGAGGTGGCGGTGGTGCTGACACCCTTCTATGCCACGGTGAAGAAGATACAGGAGCGCACCAGCCTGCGCCTGGTGATAGCTGTCAATATCAAGGAATACCTGCCGTCCTTCCTGGCCTTGATGTTCACATTGCTAAAGGAGAAAAAAGAAGGTCACCGCATAAAGCTTACACAGAATGATGTTTACTTAGCCGACCTTATGCTCAAGCATGCCGGGCATGCCGCGCCCGTCAATAAGCCGTTGCCGGGCGACGTGGCGTTGCTGCTTTTCAGCGGCGGCACTACGGGCGTGCCCAAGGGCGTTATCCTCACGCACAAATGCCTGATAGCCGAGGCCTGGCAGCTCAAGGTGTGGAACGATAGTGTATTGACCGAGTGGGATGATGTGGTGATGATGATCATGCCGCTATTCCATGTTTACGGCTTTGCCGGCGTGATGGGCACTTCTATCATGGGGCACAACCCGCTGGCCGTGGTGCCCAACCCGCGCGACCGTGATGACCTGGTAAAGACAATCAAGACCGTCAGGCCGGCTTACTTCCCGGCCGTGCCGACGCTTTTTATTGCACTGCTGGAGCACCCGGCGGTAAAGGCGGGCAAAGTCGATTTTAAATCGATGAAGCTTTGCGTGGCCTCAGCGGCCCCATTGCTGCCCGAAACCAAGCGGCGCTTTGAGGAACTGACTGGCGGCAAGCTTATTGAGGGGTACGGTATGACGGAGGTTACAGCTGCCATCACGCTGGGACCGGTGGAGGGTAAATGGACCCCGGGTTCGGCTGGGGTGCCTCTGCCGGATGTTATACTGCGTATCGTTGATGTTGAAACCGGTGAGAAGGATATGCCTGCCGGCCAGGAGGGCGAGATAATTGCTCAGTGCCCGCAGATGATGCAGGGCTACTGGAACAGGCCTGAGGCCACCGCCGATATGATACGCAGCGGCTGGCTGCATACAGGGGATGTCGGCTACCTGAATGATGAGGGTTGCCTGTTTATCACCTCACGTAAAAAGGAGCTGATCAAGCCCGGCGGCTTCCAGGTCTGGCCGAGGGAAGTTGAAGAGGTAATAAGCATGCATCCCAAGGTTTCCGAGGTTGGAGTGGCAGGAATACCTGATCCATACCAGGTCGAGGCAGTCAAGGCCTGGGTGGTGCTGCGCCAGGGGGAAACGGCTACCGCCGAGGAAATTCAGTTGCATTGCAGAGAGAAGCTGACGGCCTACAAGGTGCCCAAGCATGTTGAATTCAGGGCGGAATTACCCAAGACCCTGGTGGGTAAAATATTGAAACGGGTGCTTGTAGAGGAAGAGCTGGCTAAGCAAAAGGCGGCTGCCAAACCGTGAGCCAATGGGTTAGTTAGGCGTATAATGCTTGACGATAAAATCAAATCATTAGGAGGTTTTAACTTGTCTGACAAAAGGTGGTTAAATAACTATGACAAAGGCGTTCCCAAGACCCTGGAGCCCTATCCGCAGAAGACCCTGGTAGACTACGTTGATGAGGCTGTCAAGGAGCACCCCGATTACCCCATGGTGCTTTTCAAGAAGAGGAAGATGTCCTATGCCGAGATCCAGAAGTTGAGCGATGAGTTCGCCGCGGCGCTGGCAGCCAAAGGTGTAAAGAAGGGCGACCGCGTGGCGCTGATCATGCCGAATATACCGCAGGCTATCATTTGCCGTTGGGGCGCCTGGAAGGTCGGCGCTATCCTGGTGCATATGAACCCGATGTACACTGAGGCGGAAATGGAGCATGCGCTCAACGACTGCGGCGCAGAAACGGTGGTTGTTATGACCATGTTTTACAACCAGTTTAAGAAACTGCAACCGCGTACCAAGGTTAAGCTGGTAATCGCCACAAGTATCAAGGACTATCTCCCGCCGGTGCTCAAGGTGCTCTTCACATTGGCCATGGAGAAGAAAGAGGGTCATCGCATCGTATTGCAGGCCGGTGATTTTTGGCTGACGGATCTTATAAAAGAGAAAGCAGGGGCCAAACGGCCCGATGTTAAGGTCCTGCCCGGCGATAACGCGCTGATACTTTTCTCCGGCGGCACTACCGGCACTCCCAAGGGTGTGGTGGGGAGCCACCATTCACAGGTCATCACCGGCTTGCAGTTCAACAGGTGGTTTGGCGAGATCGCCGAGCCCTACAAGGACGTGATGATGCTTGTTTTACCGCTGTTCCATTCATTCGCGACCTACGCCGTGATGTGCACGGCTATCATCGGCCATAGTGCGATGTCGCTGGTGCCCAACCCGCGTGACCGGGACGATGTCATTGCCACGATTCAGCACGATAAACCTACCTATTTCCCGGCGGTTCCGGCAATGTTTATCGCGCTTCTGGAGCACCCGGCAGTCAAGGCAGGCAAGGTTGATTTCAGCTCAATGAAATGCTGCAACTCGGGCGCGGCGCCACTGTTGTATGAAACCAAGAAGAGGTTCGAAGACATCACCGGTGGGCGCATCGTGGAGGGCTACGGGCTTACCGAGACCACCATGGCCTGCACCTGCACCCCTTACCGGGGTCAGTGGAAGCAGGGCTCGGTGGGTATGCCGCTGCCCGACGTCATTATCCGCATCGGCGATATTCAGACCGGCGAAGGTGAAATGCCTGCCGGCAAAGAAGGAGAGATCATCTTCCAGGCCCCGCAGCTTATGGTAGGCTACTGGAATAGACCGGAGGAGACCAAAGAGATGCTGCGGGATGGTTGGCTCTATACAGGCGACGTGGGTTACATGGATGACGATGGCTACCTGTTCATCACTTCCCGCAAGAAGGACCTTATCAAGCCCAGCGGCTTCCAGGTTTGGCCAAGGGAGGTCGAAGAGGTTATCAGTAGTCATCCGGCGGTCGCCGAGGTCAGCGTGGCGGGCATACCCGATGCCAAGCAGGGCGAGGCAGTCAAAGCCTGGATTGTGCTGGAGGCCGGCAAAACGGCCACAGCCGAGGAGATTCAGGCCTGGTGCAAGGAGAAATTAGTAGCCTATAAGATACCCAAGTATGTGGAATTCCGTAGCGATCTGCCCAAGACCATGGTTGGCAAAGTATTGAGAAGAGTGCTGCAGGAAGAAGAGACAGCTAAAAACAAAAAATAGGATAACCGGTAGTAAGCTGCCCCCGGTCCTGATTGGCCGGGGGCAGTATGGTATAATCGATTCCATCGTAAAATAAAATCGCTTGGAGGTTGTTGCATGGCAGAATACCGATGGTTAAAGAATTACGATCCCGGAGTCCCAAAGACACTGGAACCCTACCCGCAGAAGACGCTCATCGATTATGTTGATGAATCGACCAAAGAACATCCTGACTACCCCATGCTTTATTTTAAAAATCGCAAGATTTCCTATGCTGAAGTGCAGAAGTGGAGCGATGAATTCGCTGCGGCGCTGGTGGAGAAGGGAGTAAAGAAGGGAGACCGTGTGGCGCTGATAATGCCGAATATACCACAGGCTATTATCTGCCGCTGGGGCGTCTGGAAAGCGGGAGCCATACTGGTCCACGTGAACCCTATGTATACTGATGCTGAGATGGAACACGCGCTCAACGACTGTGGCGCCGAAACAGTGGTCGTAATGACTATGTTCTACAATCAGTTTAAGAAGCTGCAGCCTCGCACCAAGGTCAAGCTGGTAATTGCCACCAGTATCAAAGACTACCTTCCGCCAGTGCTCAATGTGCTGTTTACACTGGTTAAGGAAAAGAAGGAAGGACACTACATCGAGCTTGCAAAAGGCGATTACTGGATGCTTGATTTGATAAAGCAAAAGGCCGGGGCCAAAAGGCCTGATTTAAAGGTACTGCCGTCTGATTATGCGCTGATCCTGTTCAGCGGCGGCACGACAGGGACGCCCAAGGGCGTAATCGGCACACACCATTCCCAGGTTGTCACGGGGCTGCAGTATATGGCCTGGTTTGGCACCTTAATAGAGAGTTACAAGGATATAATTATGACTCTCCTGCCGCTGTTTCATTCATACTCAACTTTCGGAGTCATGAGTACAGCGGTTGTAGGCCACGTGGCCATGTCGTTGGTGCCGAACCCGCGCGACCGCGAAGACCTGCTTAAGACCATTCAACACGACAGACCCACCTTTTTCCCCGCGGTGCCTGCCCTGTACATAGGGCTGCTTGAGCACCCGTGGGTCAAAGCCGGGAAAATAGATTTCAAGTCGATGAAGTTCTGTGTCTCGGGTGCGGCGCCCCTGCTGGCTGACACCAAGAAACGCTTCGAGGCATTAACCGGCGGCCGAATCGTGGAAGGCTATGCTCTTACCGAGACTACCATGGCTTCCTGCGTCACACCGTACCTGGGCAAGTGGAAGGAAGGTTCCACCGGCATGCCGCTTCCGGATGTCGTCGTCAGGATCGGAGATATCGAGACAGGTGAAGGCGATCTGCCGGCCGGCAAAGAGGGCGAGATCGTCGTCAAAGCGCCCAAGCTTATGGTCGGCTATTGGAAATCGTCGTCAAAGCGCCCCAGCTTATGGTCGGCTATTGGAACAAGCCCGAGGAAACTGCCGATATGCTCAGGGACGGCTGGCTGTATACGGGTGACATCGGATACCTGGACGAGGACGGTTACCTTTTCATTACCTCGCGTAAGAAAGACCTCATCAAGCCCAGCGGCTTCCAGGTATGGCCGCGTGAGGTGGAGGAGGCTATCAGTTCCCACCCGGATGTGGCCGAGGTTTGCGTGGCCGGTATCCCGGATGCCAAGCAGGGAGAAGCTGTCAAGGCCTGGGTGGTAATGGAATCAGGCAAAAAGATCACACCGGAAGATATTCAGGCCTGGTGTAAGGATAAGCTCGTGGCCTACAAGATACCCAAATTCATCGAATTTCGCAGTGAATTGCCCAAGACCATGGTGGGCAAGGTGCTGCGCCGTGTCCTGGTTGAGGAAGAAAAGGCCAAGAAATAATAATTGCATAAGATCTCAAAGGCTGACTGAATCAAGTAGCCGCCGCCTGCTGACTGGCAGGCGGCGGCTGTAAGGACACTGAAATGACCGACTATCTATGGTACAAAAGCTATGACCCGGGTGTGCCGCATAGCCGATCCCAGGCAGATGGAAGCTGTCAAGGCCTGGATTGTACTGAAGGGAGGACAAACCGTTAGCCCCGGGGAGCTGCAGAAATTCTGCCGGGAGAAGCTGACCGGTTATTAAGTCCCCAGGTTTATCGAATTCCGCAAGGATTTGCCCAAAACGTTCGTGGGCAAGGTGCTACGCAGAGTCCTGCAGGAAGAGGAGAAAGGCAAACAGGAAAAATAAAGCCGAATATATTAATATAGTGTATAAAAAATTTGTGAGGAGGCAGACAAATGGCGGATTATCCATGGTACAAATCCTATGATGCCGGTGTACCACATTCACTGGAGCCATACCCGAAAATCACATTGCTGGATGTTATTGCCCAGACAACGCAAGAGATGCCCGAACATACTTTCATGTACTTCAAGGACAGGTATTTTCCCTACCGGGAGGCCAGTAGACTTTTTGAAGTCCTGGCCGCGGCGTTGATTGCCAACGGGGTCAAACCGGGAGACCGTGTGGCCAGCATGCTGCTGAACACCCCGCAGCAGCTCATCGCCGCATTCGGCGCCATGAAAGCCGGCGGCATCTATGTGCCGCTTAATCCCCTGTACAACGAGGATGAGCTTGTGCATACGCTGTCTACGGTGGATGCCGAGGTCATCGTTGTCTGGGACCTGCTTTATGCCAGTGTAAAGAAGGTGCAACCCCGTACCAAGCTGCGCCTGGTTATCGCCACGTCACTGGAAGATTACATGCTGCCCGAGGCCAAGAAACCACATACCATGCAACTGGAAAAGGGCGATATGTGGATGGATGAAATGATGGCAAAGCATGCCAAGGACCTTGCGCCCAAGGTCAAGCGCAGCGGAGAGGATACTGCCCTGATCCTGTTCAGCGGCGGCACCACCGGGGCGCCCAAGGGTGCGATGCTGTCTTTCAGGAACATGCTGGCGGTTGGCTTGCAGAGCATCGAGTGGAACAAGCAGGGCATGATGTCACACAATGACTATACCATGGCACTTATGCCCATGTTCCATGCCTACGGTTTTAACGGTGTTATCTGTAGCTCAATCGGCATGCGCAGCCCGCTGGCCATTGTGGCCAATCCGCGGGACCTTGATGATGTAATTTACACAATCAATAAGGTCCGGCCGGCTTCGATGCCCAGCGTACCGACGTTGTTCATAAGCCTGATGGAGCGTCCCGAGGTGAAGGCGGGCAAGGTGGATTTTAGCTGTTTGAAATATTGTATCTCCGGTGCCATCCCGCTGATGGCTGAAACCAAACAGAGATGGGAGACCATGACCGGCGCGCCTATACTTGAGGCCTATGGTATGACAGAGTCCACCGTGGTTTTTACTATTGGCCCGATGAAAGGGCAATGGAAGGAGGGCGCCGTCGGACTGCCCCTGCCCGATGTGATAATTAAGTTTGTCGATGCGGCTGACCCGGATAAAGACCTGCCTTACGGTGAGGAGGGCGAGGTGGTCGGCAAAGGCCCTCAGGTCATGCAGGGCTACTGGAACAACCCTAAGGGGACGGCCGAGATGTTAAAGGATGGCTGGCTCTATACCGGGGACATCGGCTACATGGATAAGGATGGATACCTCTACCTGACATCGCGCAAGAAGGACCTGATCAAGCCCAGCGGCCACCAGGTCTGGCCCAAGGAGGTGGAGGAAGTGCTGGCCACCCACCCCGCCGTGGTTGAGGCATGTGTGGCGGGGATACCGGACCAAAAACAGGTTGAGGCAGTCAAGGCCTGGGTCATAGTGCGGCCGGGAGAGAAGGTTACTGAAGAAGACCTGCAAAATTACTGTAAAGATAAGCTGACAGCTTACAAGGTGCCTAAGTTTATCGAATTCAGGGAGGCGTTACCTAAGACGCTGGTAGGCAAGATACTGCGCCGCGTGCTGCAGGAAGAGGAGAAAGCTAAAAAGAAGGGTTAACATGTCATTGCGAGCGAAGCGAAGCAATCTACTGCGATAATGAGATTGCCGCGGCGCCTCGCAATGACGTCAAGATATTATGATACCAAATCAGGAGGTTTGACTTGGCAGATTATCCGTGGTTTAAACATTACGATCCAGGTGTTCCGCACACGCTTGTGCCTTATCGCGATAAGACACTATTCGAGGATGTGGCTGATGTGGCAAAAGAGAAGCCTGGACATCACATGATCTGGTTCAAGGGCAGGTGGATGTCTTACAAGGAGATAGACCACCTGAGCGATGTGCTCGCCGCTGGTTTGGTGGCAGTTGGTGTAAAGAAGGGTGACAGGGTAGCCATGCTCCTGCCGAATTGCCCGAATGTAGTCATCGGTCAACTCGCTATCTGGAAGGCCGGGGCCATCTCCGTACCTATCAATCCGCTTTACAGTGAAGGCGAACTGGAGTTTGCGCTCAAAGAATGTGGCGCGGAAGTGGCGATAGTGCTTACCGCATACTATGATGTGGTGAAGAAGATACAGCCACGCACCAGCCTGCGGCTGCTTATCGCTACCAGCATCAAGGAATACCTGGCGCCATTTATGAAATTCATGTTCACACTGCTGATGGAAAAGAAGCTTGGACAATACCTGGGTAGGGTGCAGGGTAACGATATCTGGCTACAGGACCTGATGAAAAAACACGCGGGTGACAGGAAACCTGATATTAAGGTAACCGGCAAGGATACCGGCCTGCTGCTCTTCAGCGGCGGCACCACCGGCACTCCCAAGGGCGTCATGCTCAGCCACGAGTCCATATTTATGAACGGGCGGCAGATACACTGCTGGTCGAAGCCTCTGGCCACAGACTGGGTGGATACGCTCGTTCTATTGATGCCCTTCTTCCATGTGTACGGTAATGTGATACTGCTGTCCACCGCCATCGCCGGCCGCTACCCGACTGCATTGATAGCCAACCCCCGCGAGGTGCCGGATGTGCTGGCTACCATAAAAAAGGTAAAGCCCGCCTTCTTTCCGGCTATCTCGGCAATCTTCATCGGGTTGATGAACAGGCCGGAGGTAAAATCGGGCAAGATCGATTTCAAGACCATGAAATCCTCCGTGGCGGCGGCCGCGCCCCTTCTGCCCGAAACCAAGCGGCAGTGGGAGGCGGTCACCGGCGGCAAAATCGTTGAGGCCTACGGCCTGACTGAATCGGGCGTGCTGGCCATGGGACCTTTCCTGGGCAAATGGAAGGAAGGCGCCGTGGGCATGCCTACCCCCGATACGGTAATCAAAATTGTCGATATCGAGACCGGTAAGCAGGAGATGAAAGCTGGAGAGGCCGGCGAGATCATAGCCAGCGGGCCGCACATCATGCAGGGCTACTGGAATCGTCCCGAAGCTACAGCCGAGATGCTGCGCGACGGCTGGCTGTATACGGGTGATATCGGCTACCTGGACGAGGACGGCTACCTCTTCATCACCTCGCGCAAAAAGGACCTAATCAAGCCCAGCGGCCATCAGGTCTTCCCCGTCGAGATAGAGGAGATCATCTCACAGCACCCGGCGGTGCTTGAGGTGGGTGTAGCCGGTGTGCCCGACGCCGCACAGGGCGAGGCCGTCAAGGCCTGGGTAGTATTGAGGACGGAACAACAGTGCACCGTTGAAGAGATCCAGGTCTTTTGCCGCGATAAGCTGACCGCCTATAAAATACCCAAACACGTGGAGTTCCGCGATGCCCTGCCCAAGACCATGGTGGGCAAGGTGTTGCGGCGTGTGCTGCAGGAAGAGCACCTGGCGAAGGGTAAGGCCGACAAATAGGTTAGCAGTTTACAGTTAAGATAAGGGCGCGGGCGCACTTTCGAGTGCGCCCGCTGCCTTGATTTGTCATGTTACAATGGCTTTATTATATGAGGGTTATGATATAAAAACGTACCGGAGGTAGCGGGTGATGCCGAACCAATACAATCATGAAGAGGTGTTGCTTTTTTGCGGGAGGTTGGAAAAAACCTATACTCCTGCAGCAGCAGATGTCCTGGATGATATGGGGTTTATGCACCAGAGCATGGAGTCCGGGTTTGTGTCTATTATCACGGATGCAGTAGTGGCCGGACCTGCTTATACCATCGAGGAGGCCAGGACGAGGAAGTCAACCAAACTTGCAGAATACGATCCTGCTTTTGTTGCGCAGGCGCTGTCAGCCGTTTTTGGGAGTATGCAGAAGGGACAGGTGATCGCGGTCAGTACCAACGGCTTCTGGGGAGCAGGCGCTTTTGGGGAGCTGATGGCCACCACCTCAAAGTATGTCGGCGGGGTTAAGGCGGCGGTTGTCGATGGCCCTGTCCGCGATATCCGGCGTACTCTGGAAATCGGGTTCCCCGTCTGGGCAAGAGGAAATATACCAACCGACTCGATCGGCCGGACCGACCTGGTGGGAGTAGGCAGCCCTATCTATTGCGGCGGTGTTACCGTTAAACCTGGTGATATCATCTTTGCCGACAGGGATGGTGTAGTTGTCATACCGGTGCAGGACGTCGATCTTGAGGAAGTCGTTGTTAAAGCGGAGGAGATCGTGGCGGCCGAGCGCAGGTCGCGCCAGGAGATACGCAACGGCATGTCCCTGCTGGATGTTTATAAGAAATACGGGAAACTGTGAGGTAATAAAGACATGGTAAGAAAACCCGAAAGCAAAAACCTGCTGAAGTATACGGATAAGCTGTTCACGGCTATTGTCAGAAAAGCCCTGGTCGAGGCCTGTGGCGTTACATCCGCTGACCTCGAGCAGAAGCCGCTGATCGGCATTGTGAATTCCTGGAACGAATTATTACCCGGGCATCTGCATCTGAGGGATGTAGCCAGGTCTGTCAAAGATGGAGTGCTGATGGGTGGGGGTATCCCCCTGGAATTTAATACGGTTGCGCCCTGCGACGGTTACTCCAACGGGCTGCCGGGCATGAAGTATATACTGCCCATGCGCGATATCATCGCTGATGCTATCGAGACCATGACGCTTTCGCATTGCCTGGACGGACTGGTATTCCTGTCGGGGTGCGACAAAATAGTGCCGGCCCAGCTTATCGCGGCGGCCAGGTTGAATTTACCCTGCATTTTCGTTACAGGCGGCCCCATGCTGCCTTTCGATGCTTTTGCGCCAAAAGATACGCCGCAGATAGTCTCCATGATAAGCTGCCCGGGTCCCGGCGCCTGCAGCGGGATGGGGACAGCCAACTCCATGCAGTTCCTGGTTGAGGCCATGGGGCTTTCCCTGCCCAACAGCGCGGTGACCCATGCCGTGCATCACATGAAACATATCATGGCCAAGGAGAGCGGCAAAAGGGTTGTTGAATTGGTCAACGAAAATATAAGGCCGTCGGATATACTCACCGCCGACGCTTTTCATAATGCGCTGGTAACTGTCGCCGCTGCGGGTTGCTCGACTAACACCACCATACACCTGCTGGCCCTGGCGAGTGAATTGAATATCAAGCTGAGTCTGGCCGATTTTGACCGTGTGTCGCGGCAGGTTCCGCATATGCTGGGGGTATATCCATCGGGCAATTACTTCCTGCTTGATGTGTACAAAGCGGGCGGTTTACCGGCCTTATTGAACAAACTTGAAAGTTTGCTGAAATATGATGCCATGACGGTCACCGGCAAATCGCTGCGCGAGAACAACAAGGCCGTCATCTGCTCGGACGACGATGTGATACGCAACCTCGATAATCCCTATCATAAGGAAGGCGGCCTGGCAATCCTGAACGGAAGCCTGGCGCCCACGGGGGCTGTCGTAAAAAGCAGCGGCGTGCCTGAAAATATGCTGGCCTTCTCAGGTCCAGCGCGCGTCTTCAACAGTGAGGAGGAGGCTATAGAGGTCGCCATGGAAAAGGGATTCAAAGCCGGCGAGGTTATCGTTATCCGCTATGAAGGCCCGAAGGGTGGTCCGGGCATGCGCGAGTTGCTGACCGTAACCGAACTGCTATTCCAGCTTGGCCTGGCGGAATCGGTGGCGCTGGTCACCGACGGGCGCTTTTCTGGCTTCAGCCGTGGCCCGGCTATCGGGCATGTTACACCCGAGGCTTACAGCGGCGGCCCGCTGGCCCTGGTTAAAGAAGGCGACATGATTAAAATAGATATCCCCAACCGCAGGCTCGACCTGGATGTGCCGAAGAAAGATATGGACGCCCGTAAAGCTGCCTGGAAGCCGCCGCAAAGGAAGTTGAGCGGACACCTCAGGAAATATGCGGCAATGGTTTCGGAAGCTGATAAGGGCTGCGTGGTAACGGTAGCTGACAACTGAGTAGTTGACATAAAATGACACTATTCATAGCTTACGAAAGGTTATAGACCCAATCTGTGATATGCCGGTAACAATAGTAATAATCCGAAGAGAGAGGTAGGTTTACTAAATGGACAACAATAAAGTCGCGACTGAACAAACGGTGACCAACGGCCAGAGGAACTATATATTCATTCTTCTATTCATATTGATGCTGTGTGATCAGGCGGACAGAATGGTGATCTCCTCGCTTTTCCCCTATATCCAGAAGGACTGGGGTATTTCCGATTTTGAGTGCGGTATGTTGATCTCAATGTTTTACTGGGCCGCCGTTATCTGCGTTTTACCTGCGTCGATTTTGGTCGACCGCTGGAGCCGTAAGAAAAGTATAGGCATCCTCTCGATTATCTGGAGCTTAGCTTCGTTTGCCGGCGCCTTCGTTCTCAATTTCAGGCAACTGCTCACCACCAGGACGATCATCGGAGTCGGTGAAGCCGGCTATGGCCCGGCGGGCGCAGCCATGCTTTCCTGGCTTTATCCCCTTGAAAAGCGGGCGCGGATATTCGGCATCTGGAATGCGGCGCAGCCGCTGGGCATGGCGATCGGTGTGGCGCTCGGCGGTATCATAGCTGTAAACCTGGGATGGCGGCACGCCTTCGGTATAGTTGCCATACCCGGCTTGATCGCGGCCATCCTTTTCTTCTTTGCCAAGGACTATAAGTCGGTGCCCCTGGAGAAAACGGTTGCCGGGTCCGGCACTGAAGCGGCTTCCAAGTTCAGGATGAAGCCGAAGGACGTGGCAAAAGAATTCCTGGGCACGCCGACTCTGATACTCACCTACCTTGGTTTTGCAGGTGTGATCTTTGTAGTCACGGCGATATCTACCTGGCTCCCCAGCTATTTTCACCGCATAAGCGGCATGCCGCAGGACCAGGCCAGCCTGAGGGCCAGCCTGGTGCTGGTACTCTCCATGGTGGGTTTCTTTATAGGCGGGTTCCTTTCGGACAGCTGGGTAAAGAAAAAGCTGAACTCCCGCCCGCTCTTTGCCGCCATAACCACACTCATTTCCGCATTGCTGGTATTCGCCGCATTCTCCTTAACCGGCGATGCGCAGTACGCAGTACTTATTGTTATGGGAGTAATGATCACTACCTTTGCGCCGGCCGGTTTGGCCGTGGTACAGGAAGTGGTACATCCCGGTCTGCGGGGCATGTCCTACGCCATTGCAGTGCTGTGTATGAACCTGCTGGGTGGCTCACTGGGGCCCATCGTGATAGGTTCGATTTCAGACGCTTCGAATCTTCAGACGGCCATGCTGACGCTTCCTATATTTCTTGTTGTTTCAGCAGGGCTATTTTTTGCCGCATCCTTTTTCTATGTGCGTGATTTCAACAAGGTTGAGAAGGTTCAACTTGAAGTTGAAGCCTGAGACCATTTCCCGGATATAAGCTACCTGTTTACAAATTCGTAGTGTTGCATCGACGCAAAAGGAGTTGCATATGAAAATACTTATAACGGGGAGCTCGGGATACCTCGGCCGGAATATGGTCAGGGCTGCCATAGAAAGAGGGCATGAGGTTGCCGGGTTGGATATCACAGGTTCCGGAATAAGCGATGCTGCCTTCAGGGAATATATAGGTGATGTTACGGATCTCAACACAGTTAAACAGGCCACGGCCGGTTGCCGGGCGGTATTTCACCTGGCCGCTGCACTGGCACAGTTCGAGCGGGACGAGAAGCGGATGCACGATGTGAATGTTCGCGGCACTGAGAATGCGCTGGCGGCCGCACTGGAGAGCGGGGTAAAGAAGTTCATTTATACTTCTTCTGTGGAGGTTTACGGAATAGCTGTACCCGTTCCCTGCACAGAGGCAGCGCCCATTGCACCGGTCTGCCAGTACGGCAGGGATAAAGTTGAAAGCGAGAATCTTTGCCGGGATTATTTAGCAAGGGGCCTGGACATTACGGTCTTCCGGCCGCCCACTATCAACGGTCCGGGTCAAAACGAGCCCTTCCTTGTCTCACAGATGGAGGGGATTTCGCTGGGAAAGGCCACACTGCTGCCCGGCGGCGGCAGTACCAGGTTGCAGATGGTAGACGTTGATGACGTTTCAAACGCATTTTTCCTTGCCCTGGAAAATCCACGGTCAAAAGGCGCGATAATGAACCTTGGCAGTGATAACGTTCCGACTTTAAAAGCTATGGCGGAAGCCCTCTATAAACATGCAGGGAAGCCGCCCAAATTCATAATCATAAATGCCGCAGTGGCGCGGGCGATAGTCGCAGTATTAGCTGCTTTGCATGTTTCTCCGATAGAACCCCAGCATCTGGAAATAGCACTGCGCGACTATGTCTTTGACAATTCGCGAGCCAAAGATATGCTGGGCTGGAAGCCGGCCAAAGACGACATTCAGTCTTCCGTTGCAGCCTATGAGTACCAGATGAAGAAAAAGTCCAATACGTAACAGGATTTATAGCAGAGGAGGTTAATATCCATGCCCGCAGATAAAGTAAAAGCCGCCGTTATGACGGAGTTCGAAAAAATTGAGGTGCAATCGTTTCCTACTAAAGATAGTGCACTGGTAAAGATGAAGATGTGCGGCATTTGCGGCACGGATAAGCACCTTTTTCACGGCCTGCCGCCCGCTCCGCTTTTTGTGAAACGTCCTTTGATACTCGGCCATGAAAACCTCGGCATCATCGAAGAGATAGGTGACGAAGCTAAAAGGAAAATGGCCGTGCAGGGTGGAGAGATCAAGGTCGGTGACCGTGTGACCTGGTATGCAGGAATCCCCTGCGGGGAGTGCTGGTATTGCCGCTTCCTGCCGTCCAATCACGCGGCCACGCTCTGTCCTAATGCCAAAGGGTATGGCCAGAACATGTGCGCGGCCGATCCGCCGCATCTTTTCGGCGGTTATGCTGAGTACTGCTACTTGCTGCCCGGAGTATGGGTATATAAAATCCCGGATGATATGCCGGATAAAGTGGCTGTGCTCACCGACATATTTGCAGCCACTATCGGCGTTCGCAAGGGTATGATGCCCTATCCCGTTCTCAAAGAGGGGTTTGGACCGGGAGATACTGCGGTTATCCTTGGTTCCGGGCCGATTGGCATGGCAGCCGGGATTACCGCGCGGCTGGCAGGCGCTTATCGCGTGATACTTGTGGGAGGCATAAAGGAGAGATTAGGACTGGCTGGAGAATTGGGTGTCTTTGACCATATCGTCAACATCGAAGAAATGCCGGATGCGGATGAGCGTGCGTTTTATGTGCTTTCTCTTACGCCGGGCGAGGTCGGCCCGGACATGGTGGTGGACTGTACCGGATCTCCTCATGCTGTACCGCAGGGGCTAAGCATGCTGCGCCGCGGCGGTACGTTCGTTGAGCTGGGTAATTTCCTTGATACAGGCACTACTACGATAAATCCTTTTATGCACCTCTGCTTTAAAGACGTTATCCTGGTCGGGCAGTGGTCGTGCCCTCCCCAGTCGTTCGATAATGCGCTGAAGTTGATGGAGCTTGCCATGAAAAGGGGCATTCCACTGGAAAAAATAGTTACGCATAGCTATAAAATTGAACAGGCCGGCGAGGCACTGCTGTCGGACGTTTATATGAAGGCTATAATAACACCGTGAGGTATAAAGCATGGAAGTCAGTTTAATCGGCCAGAGCACATTGCTTATTCGTATGTCCGGTATCAGTATGATGACTGATCCCTGGTGGGGTCAATTCGAGTTTATCAGGGCGGTGCCGGTGTCCATGGATCCTGAAAAAATAGATAACCTGGATTTGATGCTGGTCTCTCATAATCACATCGACCACTGGTCGGACCCTGCTATCAAGCTGGCAGCCAGGCTGGGCAGCGAGATAATCGGCTCGAAAAAAGCCGTGGAAAGAGCGAGAAAACGTGGACTGAAGAATCTGAAAGCTCTTCTGCCCGGAGAATCCTGTGAATACAAAGGACTGAAAATACTGGCTGTGCCTGCGGATCATCCCTTCGCCCCGGATGCCATCGGGTTTGTGGTCAATGGGGAACAGACCTTTTATTTCTGTGGCGATACGCGTTATACCCCACTTATCAGGAAAGCCCTGACCGGCATTGAGATTGATGTTGCTTTCTTGCAGGTTGCCTGTTCCAACTATCCCTTCATAGGTAAGGATGGTATGGAGATTCTGGATGTCATCAGGTTCGCTGAGGAGTTAAAACCGAAAGTTGTGGTGCCGGTGCACTACCAGGTAAAAGGCAAGGTGCTCGATTCCAAAACACTGAGGTCAATCAAATTGTCGGCGAAGCTGGCAGTGCTGGAGCCCGGGTCAACCTGCGTAATTTAGTCGGGACAGGTAAACCATGTCGGATACGAATTTGCAAAAAATACCGTGGGGTGCGGCGGATTTGCTGGCCTTTAGCCTTCCCGAAGGCTGGGAATTGATGGGCAGGTTTACCCCGGCCTCATTGACTCCGGTTGCGCAAGTCTCTGAGGCTCTGGAAAAAGCGCTTTCTCAGCCAACCGGCAGCCAGCCCCTTGATGTGGCCGCAAGGGGGAAGAAGAAGGTGGCCATCGTGGTGGATGACGTATCGAGGCCCACCCCTGCCCACCTGCTGGTCGGCAAGATACTGGATACTCTTGAGAGCGCTGGCGTTAACCGCGAAGATATAACATTAGTTGCCGCTCCAGGCCTGCACCGGGTAATGGAACTGGATGACATGGGGAAGAAAGTGGGCAAAGAAGCGCTGGCAAGGGTTAAATGGGAGAGCCATGACTGCCGCGACGGCGCACGGATGGTTTACTTAGGCAAAACAGATAGAGGGACTCCTGTTTACATAAACAGGACGGTGGCTGAAGCTGATTTTCGCGTGTTGATAGGTACGATAGAACCCCACCCGCATGCCGGTTTCGGCGGAGGGCTCAAAAACATCTTGCCCGGGGTAGCTGGGGTGGAAAGCATATCACGTAACCATGCCATCTGCGCCGATCCCAGGTACTTCTTCCTTTTGGGCACGGACCCTGACAGCAACCCCATGCGCTCTGATTTAGAGCAGGCCGCCGGAATGCTAAAGGGTGATACTTTCATTGTTAACACGGTTCTGAATGCTGGCATGCAGGTAGTGGGAATTGTGGCCGGTGACCCCATCGGTGCTCACCGGAAGGGAGTTATTTTGGCCAGGCAGGTTTTCCGAGTTAAGATACCGGCCCAGGCCGATGTGGTCATCACTGACTCGTTCCCCATGGATATCGATCTCAGGCAGGGTATCAAAGCGGCCGCCAACGTGCTGTTTTCAGCCAGGCCGGGCGGGGTGATTATCGCCGCCCTCAAATGCGAGGAGGGATTGGGCAATATGAAGGTGCCCCACCTCAGGCTCTCCGGCCTGCCGGCGTTTATCTGGAAACCCATCGTCTGGTTGTTGGGGATGCTGGTTTCACGTATATCGACGCCGGGAGTTTCGCCTGAGGAACGCTTCTCGACCTACTTTATGCTGAGGGCGTTGCTGCGGAACAGGATGTTTATCTATGCCCCCACTATCGCCGGCCAGGTTCGAGGGATGCTGCCGGGTGTACAGTTCTTCAGCGATTTCGACGAGGCGTTAAAGACAGCAGCCGCGATTTACCCGAAGGCGAAAGTAATTATTTTCCCCCAGGGTGGGGCGATTTATCCGGAATTGCCCGCCTGATCCGTCTGGGCCGTCAGATTTAAACCGGGCGTCAGTCTCCGGGCTTCCAAAATGGCGGCAGTAAATTTACGGGCGGTTTCGGTTATGGTTGCGTAATCTCCCTGCGCTAGAGCCTGCTTATTCACAAGGTTACCACCCACGGCTACCGCCGCCGCCCCGGCCCGGATAAAATCTCCGGCGTTTTCAAGTGTTACGCCGCCGGTTGGCATCAGTTTAAGTTCAGGGAAAGGCCCGCGCAGATCTTTGATCAGGTCAGGTCCCCCGATTGAGGCCGGGAATAGCTTGATTATGTCTGCGCCGGCGCGGATGGCAGCAACGATTTCAGTTGGGGTGAAAACACCTGGTATGGCAACCTTGCCCATTTTCCTGCATACTTTGAGGATATCGGGTTCCAGTGATGGGCTTACGATGAATTCGGCCCCGGCTCTGATTGCCATGACAGCGGTGCTGACGTCGAGTACCGTGCCGGCTCCCAGCAGGATATCGCCCGGCAGTTTTTTAGCTGCTTGCCTGATAACGTCTATGGCGCCAGGTACGGTCATGGTTATCTCAATGGGCAGTACGCCTCCCGCTGCTACAGCAAGGGCGATATGCACGGCCTGTTCAGCGCTGCCTGCCCTGATGACAGCTACCAGGCCGCAATCTTCGATTATTTTAAGCGTATCGGCAATATCAGGCATGGTCTTATCTCACTATGCGCAGTCCTGAACCCCCAACCACTGCCGTCACTTCCTGCAGCGTGCTCCAGTTCAGGTCTCCCGGGATAGTATGTTTGAGAGCGGCCGCGGCATTGCCGAATTGCAGGCCTTTCTTGATTCCAGAGGTCAGATAGCCGTATAAGAAACCGGCTGCGAAAGAGTCGCCGGCGCCTACCCGGTCTACTATCTCTACCTCGTAGGTACGGTCGCGGTAAATTTTGCCGCCGGAGGCTGCAATGGCCGTCCAGGTGTTCCGCCATACCGAAAGGTCACCCCTCAGGGTTATAGCGACGATTTTGAAACCGAAGCTTTCCGCCAATCGGCGTGCTGTTTCATCGAAGTTTTTCCCCTTTAGGCCAAATATCCGGTCCGTGTCTTCCTCAGTGGTGATGAGAATGTCAACGTACTTCATCAGAGGCGTCTGGCACCTTTGTGCCTCGGCAGTGGACCATAGTTTGGCCCGATAGTTTAAATCATAGCTGACAACACAGCCGTTTCTTTTTGCAGCTTGCAACGCTGTCAATGTTGTGTCAGCAGCAGACTTGCTCAGGGCCGGAGTAATACCGCTGACGTGGAATGCACCAGAGTAGCTTAATACATTATCCCACTTGACATCCGTTGGTTGAATCAGGCTGATGGACGAGTTGCTGCGGTCATAGAGCACCTGGCTTGCCCGCGGGGAGGCGCCGAACTCCAGGAAATACAATCCCTGGCGGCCTTTGGGGCGCATAATAACGTGGGAGATATCCATGCCTTGCTCAGCCGCTTTATTGCGTGCCATGCGCCCGAGAGGATTATCGGGCAGCGCTGATACCCAGGCGCATTTAAGACCCAGCCTGGAGGCGGCCACTGCCACATTGAATTCACCGCCTCCCACCTGGATGTCGAGATTATTGGCCTGCTCAAGTCGCTGAAAGTGGGGTGGGGAAAGACGGACCATGGCCTCGCCGAAGGTTACCAAATCGTATTTCTTTTGTTTCATAGCTGTTATGACCTCTTTGCCAGGAGGCGTTCTCCCTTAACCTTTTCCATTTACCATCTCCTGTAAGTCAATATTGTTCCTGCTCTTTCATAAAGGCCAATACCTCTCGCAGGCTAAACGCGCCTTCCATAGGGCCCATGCGCGAGGTGGCCAGCGCGCCCATGGCGTTGGCCAAGCGTGCAGTATCGTACAGCGTCAGGTTATCAATATAGCCGCTGATAAACCCGGCATCGAAGCAGTCCCCCGCTCCCGTGGGGTCAAC
Organism: Chloroflexota bacterium; assembly: GCA_026389715.1. Classification (GTDB taxonomy): domain Bacteria; phylum Chloroflexota; class Dehalococcoidia; order GIF9; family UBA5629; genus CAIMUM01. Next base: position 22,837 of record JAPLHK010000094.1, on the reverse strand, counting down.
AGCCTTAACTTTAAAGCCGGGAACATCGATGGCGCGGTCCGCGGAAAATACGCGGCAGCCGCTTTCGCCCAGCTTGAGCACGACCACTTTCACGCCCATCTCTAAAAGCCGGAGGCAGGCTTTCTCGCTGTCCGCTTCATGTACCAGCAGGCTGGCCTCCCCGCTGCTAGGCAGCACGATATCCGATAGCCTGACCACGGGGAGCAGGATGCCCCGGCATTCCTCGGCCGAAAGCAGTTCTGGCCTGAGGTTGGGGTCCAGGCTGACACTGCCTCCTGCCTTTTTTACAGCCTGGGCCATGGCTATGCAGGTTTCGCGCATTAAGCGGCTGACCGCCAGCGAGCAGCCCATCAGGTGCAGGTGGCGGAACGATCCGGCATAGCGGGCAGCCCGGGCAGGCGGTGGCAGCCTGTCTGAGGCTGTGCCGGCAATATGGAAGATGAATTTGCGGCCTCCTTGTTTATCGTAGGCAACGAAAGCACAGCCGGTTGTTTTTCTTTTTACGGAAGCAATTAACTTGCTATCTATATGGTCACGTTTAAACCTGTCGCGCAGCAGTTGTCCGAAGCTGTCCTGGCCGGTTGAGCCGACGAAACCGGTGCGTTTGCCTATCCTGGCGGAGGCATCGGCAAAATTGGCCGGCGCGCCGCTGGGGTAAGGACCTTTAAATTCTCCCGTGACGTCAAGCGGTTGACCGGCTGCGGGACGCATCAACTCCACTATCATCTCCCCCGCAGCCAGCACCTGTCCTTCTCCCCAAAAGGGCAATTTCCTGCGCCGTTCGAACTCGGCCTCGAGTGTGGGGATGGTGCTGTATAAATTGAAAGCCCGGCAATATTTCAATATCTGTTGCCTGATGCGGCCGACTACGAACCCGTGGGGGTCAAAGCCGTCCTTTTTCACATTCGCGTAAAGCCGCTGGCGGGCTGCCAGCACCGCACGGTCCGTCCAGATATAACGCGCCCCGGTCTTGAGCAGCCAGCTTTGCCTCTCGACTGAGAGTTCGCTGAATGATTTCCCCATCTCATCGGGGTGGCGCCATTTTTCCCAGCGCCCGGAGCGGATTACCGCATCCATCAGGGTTTCCCTGAAATGGGAAGAGCTGGTAGCCGCTTCTTTCAACAGTGCTGATTCCATTGATTCCAGTTCAAAAAGGGCATCACATTCAACCTCGGTAAACTCGGGGCCTACGTTAGCGCCGCCCATTTTGCTGGCCGGGTAGGCGGCAGGGTTTTCCACGTTGTCGGTATAGTGCCCCTTGAGCACCATGCCGTAGCGGCTGGCGGTTTTATAAAGCTCCGCTGCTATCTGCGGGCTGAACATGGTAGTATCCAGGTCAGTGCCAACCTTGCCGACGATAAGACATGGCCAGGCATCGGCCAACCCTTCCTCGTTCATCCTTTTGCGCAGTCCTGCGAGGAAAGCATTGAACATATCCTCGTTGGCCAGCCCGCCGTGGACCTCCTCAGTTCCAACCTCATAGGCGATAATGGGCAGCCCCTTTTTTGTACGGTAAGCCTCGCAGCTTTTTATCAGCAGGACGGTCCTCTCAATGATGGTGTTTACGTCGAGCTCCCGGCCGGGCTGTAGTTCGCGGTCAACCGTGGGGTCGATATGCAGCAGGTCGAAACCTGCTTCCATTGCGCATTCCAGCGACTTTTTAACAGCAGCCAGGGAGCGGTGGTATGGCCATTTTTCAGTCGTGTGCCNNNNCCGCATGGTCAATCCCCAGAAGCACAGGGCCTTTGAAGCCGGCTTTTTGAGCAGTTTGCCGCACTACTGTGGCGAAGCGTGCGTGTGTCCAGCCTGTGTAGCCGCCGTCCGGGTCAACCTGGTTCAGTGTTGAGGCAAAAAATATCGGGCAATCGGCTTCTTTGGCCGCCAGCAGGGCGGCCTCCACCACGGCCTGCGAGTTGGCCGAAACGGCCAGCAGTGTACGCCAGGGTGATCCCTCCATCAGTACAAGCCGTGAAAATGAGCGCAGTATGGCCCCGCACAGGGTCAACCCGCTACCCGCTGCCATACGCCTTAAATGGGAAACATCCGCTGCCATATCTGGAGATATCCTCTTACACTAACTGGCAGGTATTATACATTATCAGAGCACCTTCTCTCCGCATACCCCATCATCGCCCCAGCAGGTAAGGCTGCCCTCCACGAACTTGACATCCTTGAGGCCGGCAGCCTTAAGAGTACAGCAGGCCTGGTAAGCGCGGCTGCCTCGGCGGCAGATGACTACGGTCTCAGCACTTTTATCCAGTTTGTCCATCTCATTGTATAGAACCAGGTGGTGTCGTTCTCAAACTTGCTCCTGACGTCAAGCAGCACGAAATCATCCCCCTCAGCTATCTTTTTTTTTGCCGTGGCGGGGCTGATGCCCACCGTCCTCCCCTCCAGCTTGTTGCGCAGCAGGTTGGCGGCATGGTGCAGCACGTCCAATGCCGAGTTATAGGGTGGGGCATACGCGAGGTCGAGGTCCGCCAGCGTGTCCACCGTCATGCCCATGGTGATGCCTGTGGCCAGCACGTCGATGCGCTTGACCACTTCCCCCGGCCCGGTGCCCTGACCGCCCAGTATGCGGCGGGTCTTCTTGTCCGCGATGAGCTTGACGATGACCTCCTTGCTGCCCGGGTAATAGCCCGGCTTATCAGGGCCCGGCACCATGGCCGTAACAATCTCGAAGCCGGCATCCATGGCCTGTTTCTCCCCCAATCCCACCCGCCCGGTATTGAAATCGAATACCTTTACGCAGGCTGTGCCGACGATTCCGGGGAACTTCTCGCTTCCACCCGTTATATTGGCCGCTATCACGTGCCCATGCTTGTTGGCGGTCGAGCCCATCGGGACGAATGCCTTTTTCCCCGTGATGATATTTACAATGGCTACGCAGTCGCCTCCGGCGTAGATGTCCGGATCGCTGGTCTGCAGGAAGTCGTTTACGGCGATATCGCCGAACGGTCCTATTTCAAGTCCCGCCTCTTTAGCCAACTTTGAATTTGGACGCACGCCGATGGCGAAGATGACCACATCGCCTTCAATACTTCCTTTATCGGTAATGGTGCGGCTTACCTTCTCTCCTTCGCCTGCAAATTCTACCACTTTCTGTCCCAGTTTAAGCGTAACCCCCTTGCTCTTAATGTGATTGGCCAGCAGGTCCGATATCTCCTCATCGAGTATGCCGGGCAATACCTTATCCAGTGCTTCGACCATGGTAACTTCCAGTCCGCGCGCGGCCAGCGCCTCGGCCATCTCTACTCCAATCAGACCTGCGCCCACTATTACGGCCTTTTTTGTGACCGAATCATCAATCAGTGCCCTTATCTCGTCCGCATCGGGGACACGCTTTAGTACGTGCACACCTTTCAGATTGATGCCCTTGATAGGAGGCACGATAGGGTTTGAGCCGGTGGCGATGACGAGCTTATCGTAATCGAGGCTGTATTTTTTATCGTTGGATAGGTCAAGCAGGTGAACCTTATGGGCGGCTCTATTTATGCTCTCTACGCGGGTACCGGACAGCACATCCACGTTGCTTATCCTCTTGAAGGCGGCAGCATCGCGCACCAGTAGCGCATTTCTGGATTTAATCACGTTCGAGATATAGTACGGCAGCCCGCAGCCGGCATAGGAGATTAAATCTTCGTCCTGAACCATGGTTATCTGCGCGGTGGAATCGAGTCTGCGCGCACGGGCAGCCGTCTTGGGCCCGCAGGCGCCCCCGCCTATGATAACGATATTCCTCTTTTTGTCCATTGCCATAAGCCTCCTTCCGTATCTGGTTTGCTGGTGTTGCGGATGTTATTATACAGGCTGATTAATTGCCCGCAAAACCACCTGACGTTATACTTTTATTAAACAGGCTGATTATAGACGATGAAAAACGGTTATATATTAGTAGCCTTAGCTGTCCTGGCGCTGGCAGGGTGTTCGGGATTTCAGCTTGATAGACTGCTGCCGAAGACAGCTGCCGTAGCCAGGCCTGATGTCGTGATATTCAAGGCGGAGCCGTCCAGGGTTGAGAGCGGTTCGGTCACAAGATTGCGCTGGGACGTAAACGGTGCGGAGACTATTACCATAGACCATGGGATAGGCAGGGTCGGAGGGTTGGGCAACATACAGATAACGCCCTCTGAAATAACAGCCTATAATCTGACCGCGGTCAACGGCGGTGGAACCGTGGTAAGTTCGGTAATAATAAACGTAGTGCCGGTGGTAGTGAAGCCGGCCAGCCTGCCGACTGTGTCGCCGGCTTCCTCCTCAATGAGACCATCTAACGTCTCCGCCGGCTTGCTGCCCAAGTTGAACGATAACGAAGAATACGTCTTCTACAAGGGCGCTGTCATGGTGGGCGCGTGTAACCAGTATATCGTACTGCGCAACAACCCCTCTGCAAAGAATCCTGCGTGGGCGGAACTGAAAGCCTTCCTCAAGGCAGACCAGACCGACCGGCAGGCTTATATAGCCGGAAAATTTACCTGCGGCGATTTTGCCGAGATTCTGCATAATAACGCTGAAGCCGCCGGAATCAGGGCAGCCATCGTGGCTATAGAGTTGAAGCCGGCCGGCACGGCTGAAGGGGTCATCTACCACTCGCTTGACGCCTTTGAAACTACCGACCATGGCCTGATGTATATCGATGACACCTCGTCATCGCAGGGTTATTATGCTGATAAAGAGGTCAATGTGGTTGTGGGTGACGATTATGCCGCGGTATCGATATTCCCGCAGCCGGGGCAGATGCTGACCTGGCCGAGCATGGGCAAAATTATGGCCATTGACGTTTTCCAGTGGTAATAGAATAAAAAACCTGCCCCACAAGACTGTTGGCCGCCAGCCGTGAGATAATATCCATATCTTAATTGAAAGGAGTGACGCCTGATGAGCAGATTTATCGATAGATTGGAGGGCCTTAACAAGTCGAGCCTGCCTGCCATGGGCTTTCGCAGGTCCGAGGCCGATGATACGCCGCTTTCCATGCTGGTGGCAGTTGAGCTTACCGGCAAACCCGAGGATGAATTGAAGGAGGTTGCCACCACCGGCGCCACTGCCGGTATACTTGACCCCGCCGGACTGACTCCCGCCGCGCTGGTCAGGTACCTGAAGAACAAGGTTGATATGCCGGTCGGCCTGGTATTGGGGGGTGGGAAGACGGGCACGGGCGCCAAGCCGGAAGGCAGTGATATCGATTTCATCGTGTTCGATATGAACCTGCCGGTCAAGTCGCTGGCAGGCAACGAATCGGGGTCCGTGGGAAGGATACTCAGGGTAGATACCGGCATCGATCCCGGCCTGCTAAGGTCGGTGCACGGTCTGCAGCCGGGCATCGAAGCCGTGATGATAGATATCCGTGTACCGTCACTGACTATCGAGACGCTGATGAACTGCCGCAAGGCGGCCGATTTTACCGGACAGCCCATTATTGCCCTCGCTATATCTAAACTCACTGCGGCTGAACTGGCGGCACTTCGCGATGCCGGCGTCAAATGCCTGGTCCTGCCTGCAGGATCTTCTGCAGCGGAGATAAGTTCGCTCATTGATGATATCCGTGCCCTGCCCAAACCTGAAAAAAAGAAAGATAAAAAGGGCATTGCCATCGTGCCCAGGATGGGGCTTGTGCAGGCGCCTAAGGAGGATGAAGGCGGCGACGGAGATGACAATGATGACGACTAATTGAGAGTCTTCCCTACAACGCTGCACTTGAGAGTGTGAATCAACATGACGCAGAACCTGTGGCTATTCCTGCTCTCGGCGGCCGGCATTTCGCTCTCCGGAGTGATGCTGCCCGGGCCGCTAACGGCCGCTACCATCGCCAAAGGATATAACGACAGGAACGCCGGGGCCATAATCGGCATCGGGCATGGTATCGTCGAGATACCTATAATCGCGCTGATTTATTTCGGATTTGCTGCTTACCTTGCCGACCCTGTGGTGAAAATGGTCACCGGTCTGGCCGGCGGACTAATGCTGGTAGTCATGGGGCTGCTGATATTTTTTACCTTCAGGAAACCAGTTGAGGGAGCATCGGTTATGCCTTACAGCCCACTGGTGACAGGCATGGTGATGACCGGCGGCAACCCCTATATTTTCCTCTGGTGGGCTACCATCGGGGTGGCCTTGATATCCGGTGCGGTCACCTTCGGCATTTACGGCCTGGTGCTTTTCACCATCGTCCACCTCGCCTGTGATATCGCCTGGGACCAGGTGGTTTCAATGACGGTTTTCCGCACACGGCACCTGTGGACGCCGAAAGTACAAAAGATAGTCTTCAGTATCTGCGCGGCGGTGCTGATAGGGTTCGGGGTGCTTTACGGGGTGGCGGTCTTCTTTTAGAAGCTGATTAACAGCTCTGCTGGATAGACTGGAAATACTTGCCCTCGGTCTTGATGGAGGGCGCGATCACCATTTTAACTTTCTGGAATTCTTTAATAGTTAGTGCCCCGCAAACGCCCATGGCATTGCGCAGGGCGCCAACGTAATTTTCCGTGCCGTCGGTAACATGGCTGGGGCCGAAGAGCAGTTTCTCCAGGTTACCCTTAATGCCCGTCTGTATGCGTGTGCCCCGCGGCAGGGTGGCTGACGGCTGGGACATTCCCCAGTGGTAGCCCTTGCCCGGGGCTTCCCCTGCGCGGGTCAGGATGGAGCCGAAGACCACCGCGTCGGCGCCTGAAACGAAGGCCTTGCACATATCGCTGCCGATGCGTATGCCGCCGTCGGTGATGATGGAAACGTATCTGCCTGTCTCCTTGAAGTAAACGTCGCGCGCGGCGGCGCAGTCGATGGTGGCAGTCACCTGCGGCACGCCCACACCCAGCACCTCGCGCGTTGTACACGCCGCTCCCGGGCCGATGCCCACCAGTAGACCGTCGATGCCGGTCCTCATCAGTTCGAGCGCCGCGCCGTAGGTCACCGCGTTGCCTACCATGACCGGGATGCGCAACTGCTTGCATAGGTCGGCGAAGCTGAGGCCGCGGTAGCTCTTGGAGACGTGCCGCGCGGTCGTTACCGTAGTCTGCACGATAATGATATCAGCGCCAGCCTGCTCAGCAAGGGGGGCCAGCTTCTTGGTGGTGGCGGGTATCATGGATACGGCACAGGTGCCGCCTGCTTTCTTGATCTTTTCGATGCGTTGGGCGATGAGTGCGTCTTTGATGGGTTCGCTGTAGATTTTTTGCATGAGGGCGGTAACTTCGCCATGTGGCGCGTTGATTATCTCGTCTAATATGGCGCGAGGGTTTTCGTACCTTACCTGGACGCCGTCCAAATTGAGGATGGGGAGCCCGCCGGCCTTGCTGAAGAGGATAGCGAAATCCGGGTCTACCACCGCGTCCATGGCCGCCGCCACGATGGGTATGGGGAAGGTAATATCGCGGACCTTGAATTCAATGTTGGTCTGGTCGGGATTGACCGTGACGTCCCCCGGCACGATCGCTACTTCATCGAATCCGTAAGCTCTTTCGAGTTCCTTGAATTTAGGTATAGACACATCAGGCTCCGGGGGTGATTAGCGGAAACTATATCAAAATTGGTTGTTTCAAGTCAAGCTAAAGGAAGATTAATCAATAAATCCCGGCCTCAACTTTCGAGTTTCAGGGGTCCAGTCCAGGATAATAGATCGCTCCTTATTCAGCGTGATACCGTCAAGGATTTCAATTCTTTATAATCGGGGTCGCGGAATATCAGTGTTGCAGTGTTCTGAGACACCGTAACGTCCATAAAGGCATTCTGGTCTGCCATATACCAGATGCTGGCCGGTGAAATATACGACCTATCGGGATCGGGTAAGCCGCCGAAAGCGCCGCATACAACATAAGTGATGTTGTTTTTCTGTAACAGCTCAAGCATGTGGTTATGTCCGGAGAAAACGAGATTGACATGATATTTCTCGAATAACGGTACCAGCTTTTCGATCATATCCTTGTCGTCATACCACGGCCACAACTCCCAGTAACCGCCGGAGCAATAGTAATAACAATGACTCATCACGATGCGCCAGTCCCCGGCTGGTATGGTTGAAAGCTGCTGTTCCAGCCAGGCCGCCTGTTCCGGTGTATAGCTGTCAGTACCCCATTCGAGATCAAGAAGCAGGAAATGGACGTTGTCCACATCGATACGCTGCCAGAGCCGCGAGCCGGTTTGAAGTTCCATTGGCTGTGGGTACATATAATCCTCATACAAATTTACGCCTCCGAAGAGCGTATCATGGTTGCCTACAATACACCGCGCCGGTATTGTAGAAGTGGTTGCTGAGAGTGCCTGTATGGCTTCCTGCCATTGCGCATCATTAAAGCCCCAGTCAACCAGGTCGCCCAGGAAGAAGAACATCTGATAGTTATGGGCCGGGTCAGAAATCTGCTGCAGCATCTTGAGAGTCAGGTCGTTACGGGCAGCTTTGGCGCCGAAATGCGCGTCGCTTCCCACGGCAAAGTGAAGAGGCTGTCCTATCCCCGGCATGGTAACAAATTGAACCGGCTTGGCATTATTCAGGCTGTACCAGTATTCGGTGGCCGGTTGGAGGTCGCGAAGCATGAATGCATGCTGCTGAGAAGGTTTATCCTCTTTAGCAATATTGTTAATACGGCTGTCTCCCCATTTCAGCGTATTTTGTGTGGGGCTGATGGTCCAACATGTCACAGCTAAATTTGGGATGCCGTATTTGCCAGTGCCGTCTGCCATCAACAATTGAACTGCCTTATCACCATCACGCTGAGAAGGTTGGGGCACCAGCCAACCCATCAGAACGGAGGGAAGAATAATGGCAATGACAGCCATAATCCATATATATATTGAGGGCAGACGGATTTTCCCTGGCCGTTTACGTGAACCAAGATAAACATCCAGAATTGCCAGTAGCGGCAATGCAATTGTATAGCACATCAATACGATAAAAGCGACCCGGTAGATGCCGTTAACTTTGAAAAGCCCTATTGTCCCATGCTGGCAAAAGGCCCAGATAAGGAACGTAAGCATCAGCAAAGTCCCGGCCGCGACTGCCGCAAACCAGAGGAACTTTTTCCAGGCCGGCATGGCCTGTATATAATCTTTAGCATCTTTCCACATGACACACCTCAAGAAGAAATCATTCGATCAAAGCATGATTCATTATTTCAATTGGCAGCCGGCGCCAGGCGCATAAGCCGGAAGAGCCACGGAGCCCCGAGCACCAGCCAGACACCGAGCAGCGTATAGCGCAGGAAACGGAATATCGCTCCCAGCGCAGTCCCGTCGGGTGGGAATGCTGCCTTGAGCCCCAGATAGAGCCCAAACAATACGATGATCCCTATAAGAAAGCGCACTACGCGGTGCCACCACGGTCCGCTTACGCTGAATGAAACATAGCGCCGTGCGAATACCAGGCTCACGGCTGCCCCGAACAGTGTACCCGAAGCGGTCAGCCCTTCACTACTGCGATTAAGTAAAAGCAAAACCACGGTAAGTCCTATGACTAGCAGAAGCTGCAGCCACATATTCAGTCCGGATAGCCATTTTTCAAGCGGGTACCTGGCAACAACGTAAATACCGAGCAATATGGAGCCGATAATCCAGCCGACCAGCACGTCCGTCGGGAAGTGTACCCCCAGGTAAACACGTGAGAATCCTATCAGAAATATAATCATAACGGCCACGATCCAGAACCATGTCTTGCGCACCCTGACGGCGATAGCGCCCCATGCAGTGACCGCCATCTGCGCATGCCCGCTCGGCATCCCATACCCGTCTGCTTGGGAAAGCTTCAGGCCGGGATTGAGGTCGAAAGGACGCGGATGTTGAATCAGGTCTTTCAAAACGATATTAAGAAAGTCTGAAAGCAGGAAGAATATGACCAGCACGGCCCCGAAGCTATAGTCTATGCACCAGATAATCAGAGGGAAGAGTACCAAGTAGAACTGCTCCTCTCCAGTAAAAGTGATAGCGCGGAAAATGTTGTCGAGCAACGGACCGTGGACCTGCTGGATGGCTATGATCAGGTTAATTCCCCATTGCCAGATTGCTTCCATATGGCACCCCCTGTTTATTTAACCGCCGATAACCCCTTGTCACCGTTCAGTATAAGGCTATCAATATAGCCATTAAATAGTCAAGGCCGGAGACGCGGCCACATGGCCGGGTAGACCGTCTTCTGCTGGGCCATTCTACCCTGCATAGCGGTTTGCCCGATAGTGGTAAGGTAGCTAATTTAAATTTGGAATTGTGCTAAAATGTCTTGAATTTTAATAGTGAAGGGAGGCTTAAAATGAGGAAAATGAAAGGCTGGGTGATTGCGGTCATTGCCATCGCGGTTGTAATCGTTATCCTGATCGGCGCAATTGCGATAAAGACTGCAACATTCACTTCAAAACAGGTAGCCGTCGGTAAGGAGATAAGCTATCCCGTGGATCTGGACGGGGCCGCTGGGCGTCTTTCCGGCGCCCTCAAATTCAAGACTGTCTCCAGTATTGACCAATCTGAGGTGGACTACACGCAGCTTGCGGGCCTGCAGGAATATATCGGTAAATCCTTCCCCCTGGTCAACTCCACCCTGGAGAAAAAAGTAATTAATAACTACGGGCTGCTATATATCTGGAAAGGCAGCGACAGCCAGAAAAAACCTGTCCTTCTGGTTGCGCATCAGGATACGGTGCCCGCTCCCGCGGAAGGCTGGAAACATCAACCTTTCTCGGGATATATAGCCGATGGGTTTATCTGGGGCCGCGGGGCGATCGATGACAAAAGCTCTTTAATGAGCATACTCGAGACCACTGAATACCTGATCAGAGACGGCTTTAAACCATCTCGTTCGATTTATATTGCCTTCGGCTTTGATGAAGAGGTGGGAGGCCAGCAGGGCGCTGCCAAAATAGGCGAATATTTCCAGGCGCAGGGCCTCCAGTTTGAATCTATATTTGATGAAGGGATGTTTGTGACACAGGGCGCGGTTCCGGCGGTAAAACCTCCCGTGGCGCTTATCGCAGTCGCTGAAAAAGGTTACCTCTCGCTGGAGCTGGTGGCGGAGTCCGCGGGAGGCGCTTCCTCCATGCCTCCTCAGGAGACTACCATTGGCATCCTGGCGGCTGCTATAGATAAACTGCAAAAACACCCTTTCCCCACCCGCATGACCGGCCCGGCCGCCGACCTGTTTGAGTACCTGGGGCCGGAGATGTCCTTCCCCTACAAGATGATCTTCGCCAACATGTGGCTTTTCCGCCCGCTGATAGAATCCGAGCTCGTCTCGTCACCGGGTACCAATGCCACTATCAGGACTACTTTAGCTCCCACCATGTTCGAAGGAAGCCAGCGGGACAACGTGCTGCCCCCCAAAGCTACCGCGGTGGTTAATTTCCGCATACTGCCGGGTGAAACTATGCAGAGCGTAACCGACCGGGTCAAATCGGTTATTAATGATCCCCGCGTTAAGATTCAGCCCGCACCCGTATTTGCCAATGAACCCTCGCCCGTATCGAGCACTGATGGCTCGAGCTACAAGATTTTAAACAGGACCATACGCGAGGTAATGCCGGATGTGCTGGTTGCGCCGATGATAAGCATTGGGGGCACTGATTGCATCCATTACATCGGGCTGTCGACTGACATCTACCGGTTCCTGCCGGAGAGGCTGTACGGCGACGATCTCAGCATGCTGCATGGCATGAACGAGAGAATATCCATAACCAATTATGGGGAGATGATCAATTACTATATTCAGTTAGTGCGCAACCTGTGTAGCTGATGCAGTAATAAATCAGCTTTGACAGTTGCAAATCGCCTGTGATAGACTCGGTCCAGCTTTACGTAAAAGTTGAATAAGGGCTACAGGGGGTAGCAGATGTCGAGTTGTTCACGCCATGCCAGCAAAGAAGCAGTTGGGACCTGCATAAATTGTGGCAAGCTTGTATGTGAGGCCTGTCGTAAAGATATAGATGGAAAGAGCTATTGCCCGGTTTGCTTGGAAAAGTTTTTCACAGCTGCGCAGGTAAAATCTGACCAGGCCTCATCCACTGTACCTTCTGCAACCGAGTTGGCGCCTCTGCCTGTGGAAAAAGATAAAATCGAGGCCGCACCTGTAGTGCAGGCGGAGAAGGCCGTTGAGCCGGCGACCCTTCCGGGAAAGCCGAGGCCGGCACCCGAGAAAAAGGGCATTGTACAGCCGGGTGCGTCACAGCCTGTAAGCAATCTCTGGTGGTTGCTGCCCGTATTCCTGGCCTGGGTAGGTGGACTTGCCGCCTGGCTGGCTACCAGGGACAAGGAGGCAAAGAAAGCCCGCAACATGCTTTTCACCGGCCTGGGTATGACGGTCATCCAGGGAGTTATCGTTTTTGTGCTCATATTTACACTCCTGGGCCCGGCTTTCAAGGGCGTTATTTCTACGATCACCAGTCCACCGGTAAATGGTACAGGCCAGACTACAACCTCCGACGGCGTAAAAAACTGGAATTCCGGCAAAATCAGCACCGGTCAAACGGTACAGCTGGCCAGCACGAATATAGAAGCTGCGGGCGGCAGTATCAAGGTTGAAAAGTCGGGGGAAGAGCTTAACGGCCTGGAAATCAGCGTGCCAGAGGGAGCATATAGTGACAGCAGGCCGTTTTCGATATCCTATGCGCCGATCACCGGCAATACTTTTCCAGGGTTCCACCCCATATCACCCCTGATCAAGATCGATAACGGGGGAGGCCTCGCGAACAAAATGATGGCCGTTAAGATTCCTGTCAAGGTGCCGGAGGGAAATTCCGTGGCCGCATTCTATATCGATGAGAAAACCAACAGCCTACAGGCCATGCAGACGCTTGCACTGGATCAGGACTCGATAACCGTCGGGGCAATGCATTTCTCAGAAATTGGCGTGGGGACACAGCCGCCCGCTCTAAAGCCTATAGAAACACAGTTCCAACCCGGCCTTGACGACTGGCCTATTCCGAACTCCTGCTCTTACCTGACACCTGCTGGTGAATGCGGTGGCCTGTGTATCTCGGCACTGTGGTATTACTGGAAAGTGTTTCTCCCCTTGCAGGGGCAGGAGGAGCGGGTCCCACACCTGCACAACCTGCTGGATAACAACGGCAATAAGCCCCCAACACCCGGCTTCTGGCAGGATGATTCGCTGTCCTACCGTTTCGTGTGCGCGGTCCAGGAAAACTTTCAACCCGGCCTTTATATGGGGGATATCTATCGTAATCAGCCTACAGACGATGGCACAGTCTGGTCTAATCTTGCTGCCGCCATGGGGAGTGAGCATGAACCGCAACTTCTCCTGCTGGATAAGACAGGTACATCCGACGCAACCTACGGCCACGCAGTAATTGCATACGGGCTGCAGCAGATCGATGCAAATAATGGCATGGTTAACATAGCAGACCCCAGCTATCACGGGGAAAAAGATAGGGTCATACGATACGTAAATGGGCGCTTCCAGCCCTACAGGTCCTGTCCGACTTCCGATGATTGCGGCGATACCTACAAGTTGGATAAGGTACTGTTTGCCGAGAAGAATATGTCGCTGCGATGGGCTGGGGTGGAGGACCTGTGGCCTCAGGTAATGGATGGCACGATCGGGAACAAACCTGTCGGGCCAAACAGGCAAAAGTTCCCTGAGTATTCATTGACCATACTGGATAGCAAGGGAAATAAGCAACCGCTGGCAGAAAGCCTGAAGGCCGAGGACAAGCTCTTTTCCATAGTGGTTGAGAGCCCGGACGGAGCTCAGCTTTTTGCAGATGTCTTCCGGGATCAGCAACAGGAATCAGCCAATGCCGATAAGCAGTACGAGCTCAAGCCGGGGAAAAACCACCTGGGCATTCTCATCCAGGGGAATTTAGATGGATACCCCAGATACGTTGACTTTCAATACGTGGATATATTTTATGGGGAGGCCACCGTCAAGATAATCTCCCCGGCGCGATTTCCACGAAGGATGAAAAGCCGCTTGCCCGTGATGACATGCAGTTCAGCGTCAAGGATTTTGATTTCAAAATAATCGCCAACCCCGATGCCGGCAGGTCCGGTCAAAGCGCCAGTTTCAATGTAGAAGGCACCTGCATTCCTCCAGGAACGGACTTCAAATGGCTTTTCGGGGATGGCAAGGGGGCGACCGGCGATTCTGTCAGCCACACATACGCCGACCCCGGCAGTTACGCTGTCACGGCCAAAGCAACATTCGACGTGGAGGGTGAAGGCCAGGCGCGGGAGATCACCCGCAACCTGACTTATAAGGTCGATTCCTCAGGCTCGGTAACCATCGTGCTTCCTCCGGCCATAGAAGACGGGCGCGGTGTCGTCAATGTCAAGTATTTCTTCACGTTGCTGACAAAGGGCATGCCCTCCAAAACGGAATATAACTGGTACGTTAATGACCGATCTGCCGGCAAAGGCGAGACCGGCGCGCTGACCTTCTCAAAAGTGGCCAACTACACGGTGACCGTTAAGGCTGACTGGACCGACAGCGGTGGCCAGGCCAGAGAAATCACGGCCAGCAGGAGCTTTGACATAGGCCCTGAGCCCAGCCTTTCCATAACAGCGCTCAACGGCACATCGGGCGAAACTGGCAAGCCGTACAGGTTCCAGGCATCGCCGGAGGGCATCCCGGGCGAAGCCAGGTATACATGGTATGTCAACGGCAAGCAGGTAGGCACAGGAGACGAGAACACGCCGTACACACTGAAGCCGACGGACGCCAAGACCTATAACATCGGCCTGGTTGCAGCCTGGGAAACCAACGGGGCCAAGCAAACCGCCAGCGCTGAAATGAAGTTCACGGCAACTGCCCCTGCGTCTACTTCGTCAAGCGACTCGGGCGGCTCGTCGACGTCCAGCGGCGACACCTCTGCCCCGCCGACATCATCCGGAGGCCTGCAGACATGCACGATTTGCAACGGCACCCCTGCGGGCACCTTGATATATGCATCGCTGTGGGATGGCAAGGTTTCCCAGAACACTGGCTATCTTGGCGGGACTAATCCAGCATGCAAGAAAATGACGCTTAGCCCAGGGCATTACAGCGTCCATGTTTCCTGGCTAAGGAACCTTGCAGAAGGAGAAATCGCGGCCCGGCAGGGGTCATACGACACCGCGATTGACGTGGTTGCAGGGGGTAGCAACTCATTTTCTTTCAGCCCGCAATAGGGCATGGATAACAACCTAATATACAGGCAGGTGCATAATGAATATAAGCAATAATCCACCCCTGCAAACGACCATAGCCTGGGTGATAATCACCACCCTGTCCATCTTCGGCATCTTCGCACCCGTGGTCTTCGGTATTGAGGGGATGAACGGCG
>JAPLHK010000094.1:0-7499 GCA_026389715.1 Chloroflexota bacterium | reverse complement strand
ATCGGAATAATCGTCATAATTATCTATTCCGGGCGCGCCCGCTTGCTGAACAGCATTTTAAACGACAAAGGCGTTCTCGCGCACTGGAAATACAATCCCGATGAGTGGAAGACATACACGGAGAAGGAGTACAAGGAAGAAAAGGCGATGAAAAAGGGGCTGTTTTTCATGATTTCAGGGATCGCACTGTTAGCAGGAATAATATTTTTCCTGGTAGATCATAAAGGTGGGATATGGGTGCTCCTGGCGATGGTGATACTGGTTGGCATCATTGCCTTCACCGCCTGGTTCACCTCGTGGTACAACTACCGGCAGAACAAAAAATACCTGGGGGAAACGTATATAACTGAAAATGCCATATATATCAACCGCCAGCTTCACATGTGGCGCGGACTCGGGGCCAGACTGGATTCGGTGAATTTAACTGCTGGCAAATCTCAGCGGCTCCTGAGGTTCGTCTATTCGGCACCCACCCGGACGGGTATGCAGGAATATCAAGTTAATGTACCCGTGCCTACGGGCCGGGAGGGAGAAGCCGAGAAAATATTAAAGCATTTTCAGGACGCGGCAGGCTGATTCCAAGCCTGCACAATACATCGCCCAGGGCTTTTGCAAACGAAACAAAACGAATCCTGCATAATACATAAAGTTTACCGCCAAGCGTAATCTGGGCTATAATTAGTGCGTAATTGTGCCTGTCTTGTATGTCGTAGCCACACCCATCGGGAACCTTGAGGATATCACGTTGCGGGCCCTGCGTGTGCTGGGCGAAGTGCAATTAATAGCAGCCGAAGATACGCGCACGGCGCGCAAGTTGCTAAGCAGATATGATATCAAAACAAGATTAACCAGCTATTTCGAGCACAATAAAAAGAACAAGCTGCCGATGTTGCTGGAGACGCTGGAAGAGCAGGATATAGCGCTTATCTCGGAAGCCGGTACGCCGGGGATCAGCGACCCGGGCTACGAACTGATCAAAGAGGCTATCGGCAAAGGGTTACAGGTAGTGGTAGTGCCGGGCCCTTCGGCGGTGACCACGGCCGTGGCTGCCTCCGGTTTGCCCGCCGACCAGTTTATTTACCTGGGCTTCCTGCCCCGTAAGAAGGGGGAAAAAAGGCGGCTGCTGGAATCGGTGAGCGCTGAACCGAGGACAATAGTCTGTTTCGAGTCGCCCTACAGGATAGGTGATTCACTGGAAGCGGTCCTGGAAAAATTGGGCGACAGGAACATCGCGGTCTGCCGTGAACTGACCAAGCTTTACGAGGAGGTTTTCCGCGGGCCGGTAAGCCTGGCGGCGGCGCATTTTAAGAAGCCGCGCGGGGAATTTACCATTGTTATACAGGGTACAGGCGATATAAAAAAGTCCTTGCGCAAGGCAAGAGTCAAATCTAAAATGGGGGATTAATTATGTCAGGAAGATTTCGCAGGGGAGCCATTTCAGTTGGGCCGGGCAAATGCAGCGGGTGTGACCGTATCATACATCACGGGGAAGTGTACCTTGCCCTTGACGAAAAACCCTCCGATAAATTGAAAGAAGAGGTTGTTTTTGCTGAGGATATCGATTGCTCGGAATGCGGCAGCAAGCTGGAAAACGGCGATAATTACTTGCTGGTATTAGACGGCGACGGGGAGAAATGTTACTGCCCGGCGTGCTATAAGAAGAAGGGGGGAGATATTTTTAAGAAGAAAAACAATGGAGTACCCCTCAAGTTTAAGAAAACCAGTGAAGAGAGCGATCAATTATATTTTTGCCGGAACTGTTGTGAAAAGCGCAAGTCAGGCATGGAGAAAAAAGAGAAAGGTGAGCAGGTTTTCACCTTTTTTCCGGTCAAAGCCCTTAAATAAGACAAATAGTATTTTGGAGTGTGCCAATTGCCTGAGAACATCCTGGTTGCAGTCGCATGGCCTTACGCTAACGGGCCGCTACACCTCGGACATATAGCCGGCGCTTATCTTCCCGCTGATATATTCGCGCGCTATCACCGGCTCAAGGGAAACAGGGTGCTGATGGTGTCGGGCAGCGATGAGCACGGCACTCCCATAACCCTGCGGGCGGAGCAGGAAGGCGTATCCCCTGCAGAGGTGGCCAGCAGGTATCACGGCGAATTCCTCGAGAGCTGGCAGAAACTGGGCATTTCCTTCGACCTTTTCACCACTACGGATACTGCCAACCACGCGGAGGTGACACACGACATCTTCCTGCGCCTGCTGGGCAAAGGCTATATCTACAAGGGATCCATGCCCCAGGCATACTGCCCCAAATGCAAGCGCTCACTGCCCGACCGCTACGTGGAGGGCACCTGCCCGAATTGCAACTATAACGCCGCGCGTGGGGACCAGTGTGACAATTGCGGCCGGACTTTAAACCCCAGTGACCTGGTAGACGTACGCTGCCGCACCTGCTCGTCCACCCCAATATTCGAGAACTCGGAACATTACTTCCTCAAGCTGAGCGCCTTCGAGGAACAGCTCAGGAAATGGGTGGAGGACAAGACATTCTGGCGGCAGAATGTGCAAAAATTCACCCTGGGATTCCTGGAGGGTGGACTGAAAGACAGGGCGATTACGCGCGATATCGAGTGGGGTGTCTCCGTACCGCAACCGGGGTTCGAGAAAAAGCGAATTTACGTGTGGTTCGAAGCTGTTATAGGCTACCTTTCCGCCAGCAAGGAGTGGGCCAGGCTGCAGGGCCGGGATGACGACTGGCGGCAATTCTGGACGGGTGAAAGCAAGTCCTATTATTTTATCGGCAAAGACAACATACCGTTCCACACTATCATCTGGCCTGCCATGCTGATGGGCTACGGTGGACTGAACCTGCCTTACGACGTGCCTGCCAATGAATTCCTCACGGTAGAGGGCAAGAAATTGTCCACCAGCCGCAACTGGGCGGTATGGTTGCCCGATTACCTGCAGCGCTACGACCCCGACCCATTGCGCTATTACCTCTCAATCAGCATGCCGGAAACCGGTGATATGGATTTTTCGTGGCATGAATTCCTGCGCAAGAACAACGACGAACTGGTGGCTACCTACGGCAACCTGGTTAACAGGGTGCTGTCTTTCACCAACCGAAATTTCGACGCCGCGGTACCCGACCCCGGTGAACTGGACGACGTGAGTAAAAACCTCCTTGAAAAGGCCCGCAAGACGCTGGTGGAGGTTGACCGCCAGCTGTACCGCTGCCACTTCAAGGAGGCACTTAAGGCTGCCATGGCGCTGGCACAGGATGCCAACCGCTACCTTGACGACACCGCTCCCTGGAAGATGCTAAAACAGGACCGGCAGGCGGCAGGAAGATCCGTCTATACGGCCATAGGCGCGATATCGGCGCTCAAGACGATGCTCTACCCGTTCCTTCCCTTTACTTCCCAGCGGCTGCACAATTTCCTGGGCTTTGAAGGCGATGTACGCGATGCCGGGTGGGAGCTGCGATTGCCGCCGGCGGGCCGCAGGCTGCCGCAGCCGCAGGCGCTCTTTGTCAAGCTTGAAGATAAGATCGTAGCGGAGGAGATGGCGCGGTTGGGGAGCGTGGCCCAGGCATGAATCTCGAACAGATATACGCCCCTGTAAAACCGGACCTCGAGCTGGTCGAGGCCAAGCTGGCCGAGATAGCCAGGAACGATATACCGCTTCTTTCGCAGCTCCTGGAGTACGCACTGCTTAACGTGGGCAAGCGTGTCAGGCCGGCGCTAACCCTGCTTTGCGGCAAATTCTATAATTATGACCTGGAGGTACTGGTGCCCATAGCAACGGCCGTTGAGGTGCTGCACATCGGTACCCTGGTCCACGACGATATCATTGATAATGCCGATATGAGGCACGGCAAGCCTGCGGTCTACCGTACCTGGGGCTCGACCAGCGCACTTTTGCTGGGCGATTACCTATTCTCGAGGGCGGGCAGCCTGGCGGCGACAATCGAGAATATGATTCTCACGGGCAGGCAGCCTGGCGGCGACCACTGAGAATATGCGGGTCATCCGGCGCTTTACCGAGACGCTTATGATCATATCGGGCGGGGAACTGCGCGAGGGCAGCAGCCGCTTTGATGCGCAAAGCGCCCGCGAGAATTATTATGAGTGGATAAGCGATAAGACGGCCTGCCTGTTTGTCATGGCAGCGGAGTGCTCTTCGGTCTTGAGCGGGTGCCCGGAGGAGCAGGTGCAGGCGCTCAAGGACTACGCGCAGAATTTCGGGCTGGCCTTCCAGGTTATCGATGACATACTTGATTTCGTTGGTGATCCTGCCACCCTGGGTAAACCGGTGGGTTCCGACCTGATGGAGGGCGCTGCTACCCTGCCCTCTATCCTTTACGCTGAAAAATTCCCGCAGGATAAGATAATTGAACGTATTATCCTGGAACATGAGAAAGGGCTGGTGCCGCAGGCACTGAAGAAAATACTGGCCACCACGGTCATCGACGAGTGCAGGCAGATAGCGCGGGGGTTCTACCAGAAAGCCAGCAATTCGCTGGAAAAACTGCCTGATTGTGATGCACGCAGGTCGCTGAGGGCACTGGTTGAATTCGTTATCGAGCGGAATAAATAAACTCTATCAGGAGGCCGGCGCGGCTTCCAGGCCGGGGGCGGGCAGCGGGTCATTCAGCAGCTTCTCAAAAGTAGAATCATCAATAGTCTCTTTTTCGATCAGGTAATCGGCCACGTATTTCAAGCGTGGCCGATTCTGCGTCATAATATCGAAGGCTTTGGTATAGGCTTCCTTGACTAATCCTTCGACCTCATCGTCTATCTCCTCGGCGATCTTATTGCTGTAGTTCTGCTGCTCGTGGATCTCCTTGCCCAGGAAAACTAGCTCTTCCCTTTTGCCGAATGTGCGCGGGCCGAGCTTCTGGCTCATGCCGAACTCCGTTATCATGCGGCGGGCGATCTTGGTGACCCTCTCCAGGTCATTCTGTGCGCCAGTGGTCAGTTCGCCGAAGACAACCTGCTCTGCGGCACGGCCGGCCAGGCTGATGATCATCATATCCTTGAAGCGCTCGTAAGTTTCCAGGTGGCGCTCTTCGCTGGGCAGGAACCTGGTCCAGCCCCCCATCATGCCCCTGGCAACTATGGAAATTTTATGAACGGGATCGGCATTGGGCAGCATTTTGGCCGCCATGGCGTGCCCCGTTTCGTGATAGGACACGGCCTTTTTTCTCGGGACCGGCAATGACGCGATCGATGGAGTCTTCGAGCTCTTTCTGCCCGACATCTTTGCGGTTGCGCCGGGCGGCCAGAATGGCGCCTTCATTTATCAGGTTGGCCAGGTCCGCCCCGCTGAATCCGGGCGTCTGGCGGGCGATGACCTCGAGGTCGGCTTCAGGAGACATCGGCTTGCCCTTGGCGTGAACGGTTAATATTGCCTTGCGGCCGTTGATATCAGGCTGATCGATGACGATATGGCGGTCGAACCTGCCCGGCCTGAGCAGTGCAGGATCGAGGATATCCGGCCGGTTGGTAGCGGCCAGCACGATTACATTAGTGTTACTGTCGAAGCCATCCATCTCCACCAGTATCTGGTTCAAAGTCTGCTCCCGCTCGTCATGCCCGCCGCCCAGGCCGGCGCCGCGGTGGCGGCCGACTGCATCGATCTCGTCCACGAACACAATGCAGGGGGAATTGCGTTTGGCCTGGTCAAACAGATCACGTACGCGCGAGGCGCCCACGCCGACGAACATCTCGACGAACTCGCTGCCGCTGATGGAGAAAAAAGGCACTCCGGCCTCGCCGGCGGTGGCCTTGGCAATCAGTGTTTTGCCGCAGCCCGGCGGGCCTACCAGCAGCAGACCGCGCGGTATGCGCGCGCCCAGGGCGAGGAATTTCTGCGGGGACTTGAGGAATTCCACTAACTCCTGCAACTCCCCCTTGGACTCGTCGATGCCGGCCACATCAGCAAAGGTAACTGTCGGCTTATCGCCGGAGGCTAAGCGTGCACGGCTCTTGCCGAAATTGAAAGCCTGCGTGTTGGCCCCGCGGGCGGAGCGGAATAAAAAGAAAAGCAGTGCGCCGAAAAGCACCAGCGGCAGGAAACTGAGCATGAGGTTGCCCCAGTCGATGCCGCCGGTCTTTACCTCGAACTTTATCCCATCAGCGCCGAGCTTGACGCCGGCATCCTTAAGGCTATCCATCAGGTCCTTGGTACCGCCTATGAATGAAGCTTTAACTACCGGCTTGTCGTCCTTGAGGCCGATAATCGTGTTTCCGTCCTGCTGAATGCTGTCGATCTGTCCGCCCTTGGCATTATCGATAAACGAGTAAAAATCAATTTCCTTGGGCCCTTTGTTGACCGGGAAGAAGCTGAACGCCAGAGCCAGCAATGCTACAAGTATAAGTAGGTAGAGAAGGCTACCTTGCCACCAACGTGCTTTCATTAATTACCTTCATTACAAAATACTGAGGGAATTATAGCAAATGGAACCATGATGATAAAGAAATAAACGCAGAGGAACCGCTCCGTAAAGGAGACGACTATCGGGGCAATTGTTAGGGGGAGGGGTGCCGGCAGCGCATATGCCCTGCCGGCACCCGCAATTTAAATTTCTATGCTTTAGGGCCAGGGGAGAGCTTTGGGGCTGAGGTGCAGTTCCTTCATGCCCGCCTCTTTGAGAGCGAGCAGGGACTGCTTGAGCTGCCTGCGCTGTTCTTCGCTGAGTTTCGAGAGGACGTGCTTTGCGCCATCTTTCTTCATGGCCTGTTTGAGGGTGCTCTCACCCTTGGTGGTCAGGGTGATGCGGATGAGGTTCTTGCGCTCCATGTTCTTGGTCCTCTTAAGGAGGCCCTGCTTCTCCATGCGCATCAAGATGCCGGATACGGAGTGCGGCTCGCGCAGGAGCATGCGCGAGATCTTGGCCGGAGTGACGTCCTTGCCCATCGCCTCGACTAAGAAGAGGATGGCAGCGGAGGTGGCAGACAGGTTTTGGGGCAGAAGCTCCCTTTCCCTGACTTTAACGAAAATGTCTGCGACCTGCAGAAGTTGTGTTAATAGCGTGTAATCTTTATCAGCCTTGATTTGTAGTGCCATATAAGTTTGCCTCCCGGGTAATTTAATTCATTATGTTGACGATTATCCATAGCCGATATGTCACGCTTTTGCTTTCATACCAGCGCTGCATATAGTTGATCAAGACATTACGTCTAAGATAATTATGACAAGATATACGAAAATGTCAAAATGACCTTCCCTGAGGCTCAAGCGTATAGGGTAGTCATCCTGTTACTCGTTAATGTACAGGCTTAAGTTGCAGGCTTGTTGCAGTGTGTTTTAGAGGGTAGGCAATAATTTAAGTTGAAGAAAGCTGGAAATAGCCATAGAGCAGGAATAAATCTGAGGAGCATGAACTGGAGCCGTTAAAGTTGGCCCGCCGGGCTGTTGAACTGGCCTCTGATAAGCAGGCCGAAGAAGTGGTGTTGCTTGATGCGCGGCAGGCATGTTCCTTTACCGATTACATTGTCATCTGCAGCGGCGATAGCGACCGGCAGGTGGACGCCATCCACCGCGAG
>JAPLHK010000042.1 GCA_026389715.1 Chloroflexota bacterium | reverse complement strand
ATCCTGATCCGCCCGGCTGATGTCGCCAGGACGATCGTGGTCAAGCATGACGTTGGCAACATCTGGCTGCCCGGCGGCGCGGATATTAGCCTGGATAATGCCGATGCTTACCTGATACTGGTCTACAGCGGCGCCAAGTGGGTGGCCATCTCCGGCGCCGACCCGGCGCACAGGGTAAGGGTGGCCAACTCCGCGCCCGCCCTGCCCTGCGAGGGCGACATCTATATAGATTCGGTGGAGAACGCCTTATATATAGCTACCGATTAGGAGGTTCAATGTTCGAAAAAGAGAAGAAGCCATTACAGGTTGAGAAGGAGGGCGAGATCATCGTCAAAATCCCTCGCCAGCTGCTGCCTGACTTTGAGGAGTTGGCCAAGAGCCGCGGGTTCACGGACTCCCGTGCCTTCCTGGCCAATTTCGTACGGAAGCAGTTGGCCCTGCATTTCCAGGTCAGCACAGACAGTTCAAAACTATCAGATATTAAATAGGAGGTTTCAACATGGCTGTAACATGGAAAAAACTGGCGCAGGAAGCGGACGTCGTCCTCAAGACGGCCTACACAGCAAAAGGCGACCTGCTGGTAGCCTCGGCTGCCAACACCCCTGCCGTGCTCGGCGTCGGCAACGCCAATGACGTGCTCACCATTTCAGGGGGCACTGCCGTCTGGGCGGCCCTGGGAGCGCCGGCCTCGCATGCCACGACCCACAAGAACGGAGGCAGCGACGAACTGCTCTTGCACGAGTTGGGCGAACCCACCGGGGACGTCGAGTGCAACGACCAGGAGTTCAACGGATTAGTCCTGGAAAACTCGGCATCCGACCCTGCCACTGCACACCTGGGCAAAGTCTATTTCAAGACCGGCGACACCGGCATTTACGTCTGCACGATAGCTTCATAATGAAGACCGTGCATATCGACAAGTTCGAGGAGGCCCGCCTTAACAAGATGGCGGGCCTCCACAACGCCATACTCAAAGAGATAATTAAGCGCAGGCTGACCTATGCCGAGATTTACATCACTCTGGAAGAGGTAAAGAAACAGGTACTTGAGCAGTTTGAAAAGCGCATCGTGACGGGAGAATGAAATGGCCGTAACCTGGAAACGCTTAGCACCCATTGACGACGTCATCACCAAGAATCTTTTAACCCAGCAGGGTGACGTAATATACGCCTCTGGTGCGTCTACCCCTGCTGTATTGCATCCGGGTACGGACGGACAGGTGCTGACCACTAAAGGGAACGGGGTCAATCCGATATGGGCAGACAGCGCCGGTGAGGCTGATATAGCCGCCCAAACATTGACTTGGTTAGGGTTATAAAATGGGAAGTTTCACGATTAAAAACCTGGGCAATGGGCAGCTACCCAATTCCATCGGCGATCTCTACACGGTCCCGGCTTCTACGACCGCGGTCATCCGGTCAATCGTTTTGATCAATACCAACACCACCGCAGAGACCGTCAACCTTTATTTCCTTAAATCCGGGGGAACTGCCAGGCGGATAATACCCAAATCGTTGTCCCTGGCAGCCAACAACTCCCTGGTTTTTGACAGCCCGCTGACCATGGGTGCCGCCGACAAGATACAGGGAGATACGACGACCGCCTCCAAGGTGGACTACGTTATCAGCGGTGCGGAGTACGCGTAAATGAGGATTTACAATGCTTCCGGGACCGTGATCTCCTCGGATATACTGGGGGAATTTACGGCCAATGCCCTTTTCCCGCTTACCGGCTGGGCCTACCGCAAATCAATTACACTCAGCCGGGCTTCCGGCGCCGTTACCAATTACCAGATGAAACTGCTGGTCGGCAAGGACTCCGGCGCCACTGGAGAGGACGTGGACTGCGCCGGCCACTGCGAGAACGACTTTAAGGATATCAGGTTTACCAAGGCGGACGGCGTAACGCTGCTCGACTACTGGATCGAATCTTACGGGGCCTCCGGGACATCCTATTTGGCAACGGTCTGGATCGAGTTCGATTCAATCGACACGGGAGCCACAACCTTCTACATGTACTATGGCAACAGCGGAGCCACCTCGGCCAGCAACATCCAGAATACCTTCATATTTGCGGACGACTTCAGCGGTGCATCCCTTGATACCACTAACCGATGGGATGAGGGTGGCAGCGGAGGTTCCGTAGCTATATCAAGTGGCGAAGCTGTTTTAACCGGCGCGCGCCGCTATATCACGAGTAAGACGGTTGGAAGCATCAACGAAAAGCTTATGACCATGGGCCTGCGCTTCTAGCACGGAGACAGCTATTTCACGGCGGAATCGGTCAACGGGACATCAATACATAAGCCAAGCCTGGGAGTGGCCTTTGACACAGCTTCATATCACAGTATGGAACTGCGCCGCTATGCAATCAGCGGCACCAACTACGACCGGTTCATACTTGATGGGCGTTCTGCCGTGACTGGCAATTACCCGACTGCAACAGCCAGGTATATTGATATCGACATGGACGATTCAGGCCAAACACTCAACGTTGATTGGATATTCCTTCGCCAGTACCTATCAACCGAGCCGGCTTGGGGCAGCTGGGGAAGTGAGGAAGGCGCCGTGCCTATAACCCCTATCAGGATAAAGTAAGGGCTGATTAACAAGATTACGTCTGCATAAATAAGGAGAACACCAATGCCAGATAACGGCATAGACTGGGAGAACAGGTTCGGCAAAACCCCGACCGAAATGACCGAGGGTGAATGGAGGGTCGCCGTCGCGAGCCTGCTTTGCGAAGCGGTTAAATCCTGCCGGGCCATTCCCAAAATAGAAGCGTTCTATAAGGTCGCAGTGTGGGTAGTGCCGTTGATCATAACTGCCATGGTGGCCTTCATTATTGCTTTTGTTAATCACGTTCAAATGAGATAACAGTTTAAATCGTTCATTCATACCGCCGGGTAAATATTCTACCGGGCGGTTTTTCTATTTCATGGAGGTAAAACTATGGACACGACCCCTTTGGATGGTTACAAAAAAATCATCGTCACCCTCTTGACCCTGGCATCCGGCATGGTAGGCATCTTCATCACGGACCCGGCTAAGGCCCAGACGATTGGACAGTTCCTGGTGGATATCCTGGGTCCGGTGCTCATTACCTTGGTTGGCATCGTCTATACTATCGTCCAGGGCAACATCGACAAGGAGAAGGCCAAGACGGCTGCGGTCGAAGCCAAAGCACAGGCCATTATGGCCCAGGAAGCATCCCCAAAAGCTGACAGCGTTGCAGCCCAGCCAGTTGCAGCGCCGATCGTGACGGCTGCAGAGATCGAAAGTTATCAGCCGGCGGACCTGGCCAAGTACGTCACTGCCGCGGAGGGCTCTATCAAGGCGGATGGCCAGATGATCACCCCGCTTTCCCGAGCTTTCTACTTCTGGCCTTACATTGCGCATTTCGATCTTCGCGACGTCCCCCGGCAGCTCCGTATAAACGAAGCCAAGCGCTTCGTCGATAAAGGCGTCGAGCTATTCACCGAGGCATTCAAGTTCCACACCAAGCTTGATGCTGTTCCTACACCGGCCCAGGCCGGCAACCAGCACAGCTACATGTTTCAGCTCAAGAAGGAATACGAGAAGGCCAATAACCTGCTTTGCTCAGACAAGACCTTTGAGGATCTGCGTAACCTGGTGGCCTACTTCAATGATCTCTATACCGCCCAGGACGGCCTTAACCAGCTAACGGAC
>JAPLHK010000009.1 GCA_026389715.1 Chloroflexota bacterium | reverse complement strand
CTGCAACGGCTATCTCGCTCTGTCCGCACTCCTGATGGCCGGACTCGACGGCATAGAGAACAAGATCGATCCGGGCGAGCCCTTCGACAAGGATACTTACACTCTCAGCGCCAAAGAGTCTAAAAAGCTGAAGACCGTCCCGGGTTCTCTCGAACAGGCCGTCAACGCCCTGGAAAAGGACCACAAATTCCTCCTGAAAGGCGACGTCTTCACCCAGGATGCTATCGATGTATGGATCAATTACAAGCGCACTAAGGAGATCGATGAGATAAGGCTCAGGCCTCACCCTCACGAGTTTTACCTGTATTTCGACATTTAGAGCTTCCTCAATTGGGAGAGGCGCAGGCTTTAGCCTGCGCCTCTCCTTTTATACCTGTAATGAACTCCCGGACGCTATGCAAATAGTTTTGACTTTGCATGGGATTTATGTTTTGATTACAAAGCGCGACAACAATATATTAGGGAGGAACTATGGTAAAGAAAGACAGGGCTGAAGCGGTAGAATATGTGCTCAAAATGGCCAAGGAGCACGATATTAAATTTGTGAACCTGTGGTTCACAGACATACTTGGTTTTCTGAAGAGCTTTTCCATCACGGTCGCGGAGCTTGAACACGCCCTGGAGGACGGCATGGGCTTTGACGGGTCATCTATTGAAGGCTATGCCCGCATCGATATGATAGCCCTCCCGGATCCTGACACCTTCCAATTGCTTCCCTGGAGGCCCAAG
This sequence comes from Chloroflexota bacterium, assembly GCA_026389715.1. Classification (GTDB taxonomy): domain Bacteria; phylum Chloroflexota; class Dehalococcoidia; order GIF9; family UBA5629; genus CAIMUM01. The sequence continues at coordinate 4,530 of JAPLHK010000009.1, read as the reverse complement.
GAACAGTCGGTCGGCCGCATGTTCTGCGATATACACAGGCCCGGCGGGCAACCTTTTGATGGCGACCCCAGGTATGTACTCAAACAGAACCTGAAGCGAGCGGCTGACCTCGGCTATACATTCTATGTCGGCCCCGAGTTGGAATTCTTCTATTTTAAAGATAACAAGGGTACCGAGATACTCGATTCCGGTGGCTACTTTGACCTGGTGCCGCTGGATATGGCGGTGGACTTGCGCAGGCAAACGGTCCTTGCCCTCGAGGATATGGGCATCGGCATTGAATATTCTCACCACGAGGTAGCTCCCAGCCAGCACGAGATAGATATGCGTTACACCGATGCCCTCACCATGGCTGACAGCGTGATGACCTACAGGCTGGTAGTCAAACAGGTTGCCATGGAAAATGGCGTTTACGCGACCTTTATGCCCAAGCCGATATTCGGCGAGAACGGCAGCGGCATGCATGTTCATCAATCGTTGTTTAAAGGCGAGAGGAATGCCTTCTTTGATAAAAACGACCCCTTCCACCTGTCGAAAATAGCCAGGAACTATATAGCAGGGGTGCTTAAGCATGCCCCCGACATAACCTCTGTGACCAGCCAGTGGATCAACTCTTACAAGCGGCTGGTGCCGGGCTATGAAGCGCCGGTTTACCTGTCATGGGCAAGGCGCAACCGCGCCGACCTGATCAGGGTGCCCGAATACCAGCCGGGACGCGAAACAGCCACGCGCATTGAGTACAGGTCACCCGACCCCGCCTGTAATCCCTACCTGGTCTTCAGCGTTATGCTGGCCGCCGGCCTTGAAGGCATTGAAAAAGGCTATGAACCGCCTGAACCGGTGGAGGAGAATGTTTACCTGATGACCGACGAGCAGAGAAAGAAGCGCGGCATCAAAACCCTGCCTGGCAGCCTGGATGAGGCCGTAGCCCTTACCGAGAAAAGCGCCCTGGTGAAAAAAGCGCTGGGCGATCATGTTTTCAATGCTTTTATCAAGTTGAATGCAACCAGTACAGGATACAGGTCACGGAATACGAAATCAAGAAATACCTGCCCATCCTGTAGTTGTACACGTTGTAAGGAATCATTTACGCCGCCTGTTCTGAACAGGCGGCGTAAATCTATTATAATTGTTGCATTATGAAAATCGGCATACTCGCCCTGCAGGGCGCCTTCATCGAGCATATACAGATGTTCGGCAAAATCTGCGTGGAAGCCGTGGAGATACGTCTCCCCGGCCAGCTTGAGCGGGTGGAGGGGCTGGTCATACCCGGCGGCGAGAGCACCACCATGATGAAGTTAATGCACGACTACGGACTGGTAACACCTATCAAGAAAATGGCCGCCAGGCAGGTCCCCATCTGGGGTACCTGCGCCGGCATGATATGCATGGCCAGGATGGCCATCAACCCGGACTCTTCAGCGATGCAAACACTGGCTTTGATGGATATCACGGTGCGGCGCAACGCTTTCGGCAGGCAGGTGGACAGCTTCGAAGCTGAACTGCCGGTTACCGGGCTACAGGGCGCGCCTTTCCACGGCGTGTTTATCCGCGCCCCTTACATCGAAAAGGCGGGCGGCGGCGTGCAGGTGCTGGCAGCCCTGCCGGACGGGGAGATCGTGGCCGCCAGGCAGGGTAACCTGCTGGCCACATCCTTCCACCCCGAATTGACCGGCGACCCCAGGATCCACAGCTATTTCGCAGGTATCGCTAAAGGCTGAGCAGGCGCCTCATTCACCGTCGCCGGCACAGGCTGGTTGGCGATAACCTTATGCAGGTAATCCTCGGCCCATTTCACCAGTTCGTCACCCTTCAAATCCGATTTGTAATCCGGGGTAAGGCCGGTCCCACTGATCAGTGTACCGTTGGGCGTATAGTAGTGGGCTATGGTTATCTTGATGGCCGACCCGTCGTCCAATTTGATAATGTTCTGCACGCTGGCTTTGCCGAAGGTTTGCTCGCCCGCCAGCTTAGCCCTCTCGTTATCCTGTAGCGCCCCCGCTACGATCTCGCTGGCGCTGGCGCTGCCGCCGTTGACCAGCACAATGACCGGTATATCCTTGGCTATTCCGCCCGGCTTAACCTTCTGCACGGACTCCATTCCATCCTTATCCACGATCTTGACCACGATCCCCCTGACTAAGAACTGGCTGGAGACATCGATCGCCTGGTCGAGGAGACCACCGGGATTGTCGCGCAGGTCGAGTATCAGGCCTTTGGCGCCTTTATCAAATGAGTCCTGTAACGCCTTCTTGAAATCGCCGATGGTAGGCACCAAGAATTGCTGTATGCGTATATAAGCGAGGTCTCCGCGCATCTCGGATTTGACCGAGTCCACCCTTATCTCGTTGCGCGTGACGGATACCTCGAAGGGCTCCTTATCCCCCTGCCTGTAAAGAGAGAGCACCACCTTCGTTCCCGCCTGGCCGCGGATTTTTTGCGAGGCCTCGTCGGTATTTAACTGCTCGGTGGAAAGGCCGTCAATTTTAAGTATCATATCGCCTGATTTAATCCCGGCAGCTTCCGCAGGCGAACCGGGCATGGGAGCGATAATCACTATCTGCTTATCCTTTTTCCCTATGTAGGCCCCGATGCCCTGGTAAAGGCCGGTGTATTCAATCATGGTAGATGCGTAAGATTGAGGCGAATAATATTCCGTATAGGGATCTCCCACCGCTTCCACCATGCCGCGGATGGCGCCCTGCGCCATCTTCACCGGGTCGAGCTTGCCCTTTTCCACGTAATTGGCCTGGATTTTCTGCCAGGCCTCGCTCAGCTCCAGGAATTGCGCCGGCAGGTCCTTCAACGTTTTCTGGTCAGCCGCGCTGGGAACGAATTTCATGTCGCAGCCCGCCATCGGCACGGCCACTAATATCAACATTATTGCCAGTACGACGCTCAAGACAAAGTTCTTTTTAGCTTCCATTCACTTTACTCCGGTTTTGGATTTTGCCCGTAGATTGAAAATAAACTTACTAATTCTAATCCCATTGCTGTGGATTTCCAAAGATTGTACCAAGCAGGCCTGTAAGCCGATTTCTGTGCCTCCGCGTTAACGGAGCGGTGACCATCCATCTATCCGCGGTATTGCCACCGCGGTACTGCGACCAACCCGGGGTCGGCCCAGGCGTGCCATATCCCCCTATTAGGTCTTGCTCCGGGTGGGGTTTGCACGGCCGGCCGGTCACCCGGCCGCCGGTGAGCTCTTGCCTCACCATTTCACCCTTACCCCTCTTGCGAAGGGCGGTATGTTTCTGTTGCACTTTCCGTAGGATCACCCCTCCTGGGCGTTACCCAGCACCCTGCCTGGCGGAGTTCGGACTTTCCTCTACGATTTTCTCAACCGCAGCGATCACCCGGCCTGCTTGGCTCATCTACTCTACAACTTGTCTGCTAACAGGTCAAATGTGTCAGCTGAGGTACAGTATGCGGCCGCAGTTGTCGCACAGGATGATGGCGTTGCCACGTACGCGCTGCTGTTCGCTTATCGATAAGGTCACCCGGCAACCCAGGCAGCGGCCCTGTTCAACCTTTACTACCGCCTGTCCCTTCCTGGACTTGACGCCCTCGTAAATTGATAGCGTTCCGGGGTCGACCGAGTTCAATATCTCTATACGCTTGTTTTCCGATGCCGCAAGCTCAGCCTTCAATTTGTCGGCCTGTACCTGCAATGCACCTTTCTCTGCCTGCCAGGCTGTTTCCGCGCTTTTAGCAATCTCTTTCAGCTTTCTGACTGCAACCTTGCCGGATTCTATTTTCTCCATCAATTCCAGCAGCGTATCATCTTTCTTGGAAAGGTTGGCCTTGAGCATGTTGCCTTCCTGCTCGTATCCCAGCAGCTCCTTGGGGTTCTTGATCCTGCCGCCGTAAAGCTTGTCGTTTATCTGCCCGATATTGGCGCGCAGCATCTCAGCTTCAGCGTCGAGGTCTTTGTACTGTTTCTCCAGCCCGGCGAGCTCCTTTTCCGCCGCCGACAGGTTGTTCCTGGCCTGCTCAAGGGCCTCGTTGCGGCTGATCCTCCCATCGATCTCATCGAGCTGCTTGCGGACGGCCTGGATCAGATGATCCACCTGCTGCAACTCAAATACACGTTTGGCAAGGCTCATTGCAGGGCATTTTACGATAGACTATTGTTTATGTCAAAGCTCCCCGGTCAGTGCGGATAATCCAGCAACACCACCTGCGTACTGGCCGGGATACTGGTCCTGGTCACGATCAGCTTGGGCTGCGCGGCCAGTTCCTTGATTCCCATTTCTTTAAAGAACCTCTCGGGGAATTCGAGGTCGGCCTTTTCAGCGGCCGTTTTATAATGCATGGGTATCACGTAGCCGGGGTTGAGGTTGCGTACCAGGTCGGCGGCCACGGTAGCCCCGATGGTGGACTGTCCTCCCACCGGCACAAATAGCACATTGATATTTCCCAGTTCGCCGGTTACCTCGGGGGTAAGCGCGTGCCCCAGGTCGCCCAGGTGACACAAGACCAGGCCTTCCATCTCGATTACATACATCGTGTTTTTACCGGACTTCTTGC
>JAPLHK010000104.1 GCA_026389715.1 Chloroflexota bacterium | reverse complement strand
TTCCAGACCGGCAAAGGCATCTTCAACACTCCGGTCATTGATAACCGCGGTATCATTTATATAGGCTCGGCCGACCACTATTTCTATGCGCTTAACCCCGACGGCGCCTTAGCCTGGAAATATGAGACCGGGGAGATAATCGACTCCGCCGCCGCGCTGGGCCGCTTCGACCCGGTGCTCGGATGCTCACCTATCACCTTTATTTCCGGCGACGGCAAGATGTACAACTTCCGCACCGATAACGTCACGCTCGAACAACGCCCCATCTGGATTTACCAGGCGGAGCTGCGCCCGGGCATCAGCTATAACCGTTGGTTCGAGGGCAATGTAGCCATCGGGCCGGACGGCACACTCTATTCGGGCAATACCAACTTCCTGTATTACGCCATCAACCCCGATGGTACTCTCAAATGGACCTATGAAACAGCCGCCAATGACTGGTCGCAGGCCGCCTTCGGCGCCGACGGCTCGATATTCTGGGGCTCCCTGGATACTTATATCCGCGGAGTCAGCCCGCAGGGCAAGGAACTCTGGAAGGACAGGACCCTGGGCTTCGTTGCCGCCTCGGCCGCGGTCGGCTCGGACGGCACGGTATATATGGGCTCTTTCGATAGCAATATGTATGCGCTCGACCCGAAGAACGGGAACATCAAATGGAAATTCCCCACCGGCGACCACATCTACTCTTCAGCCGCCCTCGATCAGGACGCCGCAGGCAACACCACGGCTATCTTATTCGGTTCCGCTGACGGAACCTTTTATGCGGTTAAGCCGGACGGTTCGCTGCTCTGGAAATACGATTCCGGAGACCCCATACGTTCCTCACCTGCCATCGGCCTCACCCCCGAAGGCACGGGCAGCATCGTTTACTTCGGCTGCGGCAACGGCCGCCTGTATGCGCTTAATACCGCGGATGGTTCGCTGCGCTGGGCATTCGATACTACCTCCATTGAACCTGAACTGCACGATCGCAACGATCTCAACGGCTCGCCCGCTTTGAGCGCTACCGGTATTTATATCGGCGGTGAACACGGGCAGCTCTGGTACGTTCCCTACGATTATTGTCTGAATGCGAATGATGCCCGCTGCGCCGCGCCTGCAACACTGCCGGAGGATATCACCGGTCTCTACTACGTAACTCCGGGGGGCAATACAGAACCCCACTTCACGGATACCCTCCCGACCTCTGCCATGATCACCTTGCGCCTGGTGGTCAGGCAGGCCGGCCAAACGATAGCCGCCCGGCTTTGCGACAGCCCGATCGGTTGCCCTTCCGACGCGCTTGTGGTAAATATCGAGCCGCCTGTTGCCATCGATGTCCAGCATTCCGCGGACGGGCGATATATCTTCATCCGTCCCCAGGGATTCCTTTCGCCCGGCCAGGTATATAAGCTTCAAATTAAGGGGAAATACTACAAAGACGGCTGGCGCCTGGGCAACATGACTCTGGGAGGTTCACAGGCCGGAACTTTCGAAAGTGCTTTTCAATTCAGTGCGTCAATCCAGGCCGGTAAGTTGCCGCTCGCCACAGGTACGGATAAGGTAACAGGGTTGGAGCTGACCCGCCTGGCCGCACCTGTACCGTCCATGCTCCCCAGCCTCAACCAGATCGGCTTCGATTACATGGAATGGCTGATCGGCCCCGTTGCGGTCACACCGCCCGATAGCCAGGGACAGGGTAAATTCATACTTTGGGCAATAGGAGCCAGGCGGGGCACCGGCGGGCAACTCGTTCCGGACCCGTCCAGCGATTTTACCCTTCCGCTTAACGGCCGCTACCAGGGCAGCGATTATGTAATGCAGAATCAAAATTTCCCGATGGCCATAACGGGCATCAAGATACCCTTCAACCTCTTTGAACTGAGAGGCACGCTGGGCCAGGACGGCCGTACCATACTTCCCGCCGCCTATGCCGATACCGAGGCTCTCTCCATCCCCACCTTCGGACCCTACCTCGTCCTTGCCGGCCTGGCCAATAACTGGTATCAGAAGCTGCTGGTTTCCGGCACCTTTGTAACCCGGCCTTACGATGGCGACGCTAACCGCGTCCCGCCGGGCATAAAGGTCAAGGAGATTAAGTTACAATCTGCCTCGGATAAAGCGCCGGGCAGGTTAACCTGTGACTTTGTCCTGGAACCGGGAGCGGCCTATCCCATAGCTTCTCACCGCGCGGGCCTGCTATTGGTTGACCCGTCTAAGCAGGAGGCCATTTACATGGACTACTTAGCCAACCTGGCTGCACAGCCGGACACAACGGGCAACCTGCAATCCGTTTCGTTAAGTATACCTGCCGGCACAAAACTGCCGCGGGAAGTACAGGTTTATGTCATGTTAGATGTCTTCCCGCTGTATAGCGAACTGGTAGAAGTCCGCTAAGAGTACGGGTGCCGCCTGCCATGGCAGGCGGCAGCAGCCGGCAAATTACCTGGGCGGTCATAAATGTATTTTGTATTTTTCGCTATTGTCGTTCTGGCCGCCGTAATCGCCGGCGCCGCTCTCTACGGAAGCCTGTGCATTCATCCTCCATCTAAGAAACTGCCCGTACAGGGCCAGGAATTCCCCGCCGGCTTTCTGTGGGCTACCGGCGAGGACGCCTACCAGCATGAGGGCGGGAACCTGAACAACGACTGGGCGCGCTGGGAGTCGCTGAAACCTTCGCCCATAGAGAACGGCTATATCTGCAGGCGCTCCGTGGATTTCTACAACCGCTACGAGGGCGACTTTGAACTCGCCAAGCACGACGGTCAGAATGCGCACCGCATCGGCATCGAATGGAGCCGAGTGGAACCGCGGATGGGCGTTTACGAAGGTGATGCCTGGCGGCACTATGAAGCCATGCTGATTTCGCTGAAACACAAGGGATTCACAGTATTCTTTAATATCTGGCATTTTACGCTGCCCCTGTGGGCAGTGGACATGGGAGGATGGGAAAACGCCGCGGTGATGGAGCGCTGGGAGGCCTTTGTGCGGGAGTGCGCGGTGCGCTTCGCAAAATATATAGATTACTGGAGCACCATGATCGATTCGCAGATCTATGCCCTTTCCGGGTATGGACTGGGAGATATCCCACCCAACAAAAAGGACCTGGCGCTGGCGTTGCAGATCTACCGGACGCTCATCCATGCTCACGCCAGGGCATATCACATCATCAAAGAGCACGGGACGGTTGAAGAGAATGGCGTGCTGAAAATCCCCAGGGTTGGGATCATCTATTTCTTTTTCCACTACCAGCCGAAGGGCTTCTTCATGGACCGCGTCGTCGTCGGCCAGACCGACAGGATCTTCAACTGGAATTTCCTTGATGCCATCCACAGCGGCGTTATCGATATCAACGTTCTCCTGGGCCCCTCGGTCAAAGAGAGCGACGCGATGCTGAAGGGCACACTGGACTGGATAGGCGTCAATTATTACACACGTGAGATACTTTCGTTCAACCCGCTCAAACCGGGCATGATCAACCGCACGAGTTATTCAGCATACCCGGTGACGGACATGGGATGGGAGATATATCCCGAGGGAATCTACCACATTTGTAAAGCGGTCGCGCGCCGTTACGGGAACATCCCTATCATGATCGCCGAAAGCGGGCTGGCCGATGCCAAAGACGACCGGCGGCCGGGGTTTATCCTGGACCATCTTGCCTGGGTGCACCGCCTGATCGGGGAGGGCTGTCCCATCTTCGGCTTCACCTATTGGAGCCTTACCGACAACTGGGAGTGGGCCAAGGGGTTCGGCCCGAAGTTCGGCCTGTACCGGGTGAACATGGACACACTTGAGCGGAGCGAGACGGCGTCGGCGCGCCTCTACCGCTTCATCGCGCAGCATAACCGCCTGCCGCAAACCCAGGAAGTAAAGAGTTTGTTACCGGGCTGAAAGAACCTCAGCGGATTTATGGCTTCAGGTATGCCTTCCCTGCCTTTTCCCGGATGGGATAGCGCAGGAAGACCAGGAACGAGACCACCGCCAGGGCGCCGGCGGTCAAAGAGATAAGCTTGAGACCCAGCTCGGTGGGCTTCAAATCGCCGCCCGCGTACATCAACGCCGCCGCCACGGCGATGGAGATCCCGATGGCGATCTTCTGGAAGAAGGCCTGTACCCCCACGTAGATACCTTCGCGCCGCTTCCCGGTGAGCTGCTCGTCGTAATCGATCACATCAGCGAGCAGGGCGAAGGGGAGTATCATGATTCCCGCAACGGGTATGCCGATCAGCGCCATCACCACCTGGGACTGCGCCATTTTATCGCCGAAGGGCAGGGCGCCAACTAAGTACAGCAGCGGCATAGTCACGGCGGCGCTGGCCAGCGTCAGGAGGAATATAGCATATTTCCCGTACTTTTTAGCCATGAAATTAAATACGAAGAAGAAGATGATATTGGACCCGAGCAGCGGCGCCATGAGGAGCACCACATCGCCGTCGGTCATGCCCAGAACATACTGGACCCAGAAAGGCACCAGAAGGATTACCATGTTCAGGGAGAACCACAGCAAGGCGGTTGAGGCCAGCAGGTAAACGAAGGCATTATTCTTGAGCGTGGTCCTCGCCCAGTCGAATATCGTGCCGAATCTCAGCGTTTCACGCGGAGTTGCATCAGTGTCCGACGGTTTCTCCCTGATGGCAAGCACGGTCGGCGTAAATGAAACGATCGTAAGCCCTCCGGTCACGATACCGATGCCGATCCAGCCCAGCGCATCCTTGATTGGGCCCATTACCGCGAAAATCAACGTGCCTACCATTAAAAAAACCGCCTGCATGGTCGAGATATTTACGCGCTCCTTCAAATCACTGGTTATCTCGGGCAGCAGTGCCATATAGGGGTTGGCCAGCAGCGACCAGCATATGAAAAAAAGCTGCACCAGGGCGAATACCCACACGGCATTGAGCCAGTGCATTTCATTGGGAAAGGGCGGTATCCAGAGCAGAAAGGTGATCAGCGCCGTTGGCAGCGTCATGGCCATGATGAAGGGGATGCGCCTCCCGCGCTTGGAGCGCCAGTGGTCGCTCAGGAAACCGGCGATGGGCTCGCTGATTCCGTCGAGTACCCTGCCGATCAGGAAGATGACCGAAAACAGGGTTACGGCTACCAGGGCTGTGTCCTTGCTGGGAACGTAAAGCTTCAGCAGCCATTGTGAGATCACCAGGTTCGCCAGGTTGAGGGCCATGCCTCCCATAGCGTACGAAAGCTTTTTACCCGTTGTGAGCTGCGGCATAATACCCCCTTTGCCCATGCAGTTGTTGTGTAATGAATCACAGGTCCTGATGGCTCAGAGATTCTATGATTTAAGCCGGGAAATTTCAAGAAATTGACGGACGTGTTGTTACACTATTAGAGATTAAATGTCTGCACGGGCACTGCCCCTGCGTGCCGCTGGCAGGATTGACAGCGGTGATAGCCGACGGCACTGCCTCATAGGCGCCAATGCGCATAATAATAGCCTGGCTCAAGATTGAAAGGCTGAATTGCAGGTGAGGAGCCAGCCGAGGCAAAAATCGCTATAATAGGACGCAATAAGCGATGAGAAATTTCATCCCTGCATTGCACGCGTTTATTGCAATTACTATTGCCTTTTCCTTTATTCTGCCCATACCAGCTGCGGGTATTGAGCGCTCTGCTTATGCCCGAAATAGTCACATACTCAACAGCATTCATCAACCGGTGGTGCAGCAACTGGTGGTCATGGTAATTGCCATCCCCTCATTCCATGCAGAATTTGATGCGGCCTTGCTGGACCAGGCGCCTTCTTCCTACTGGCACGGCAAAACATTAGACGATATGTATACTTTCCTGGATGACTGGCTGGTGTTTTTGCCGCATATAGATGATGCACGGCTGTACATGGACCGCTTCTATGAATTTGCCGGTGCGGGCAAGGGCCAAGAACTGGCATCTAAAGACCCGCTGAGAAGCTGGCTGTATGAATATATGATAGCCGTCGACGGATTCATGGATAGCCCTGCATCGGCTGCTGCCGTCCCCTGGTGGACCGGTGACGCGCGTATAAACATGACCGATTATGTTGTGCCACCCGGCGGTTACCGGAGTTTCAACGAGTTTTTCACGCGCCGTATACAGCCGGGAGCAAGGCCGATAGATTCACCGGGCGATCCCGCCGTTCTTACCTCGCCGGCCGACAGTTACCCTATGAAGATTGCCGACAGTTTGACATCCGTGACCACGATCGGCGTGAAAGGCGAGAACCTTAATATCCGAGAGCTGTTGGGAAATGACCCCCTGGCAGATGACTTTATCAACGGCAAGGCTATTTTTTGCATGCTCGATACCCCCGATTATCACTGGTATCATGCCCCGGTAACGGGCAGGATCGTATCTCAGCACCAGCTTGGCGGGCTTTACTACGGGATGGACGGTGGTTGGGTGGAATACTTTTTCCAGCACCGGCGCGGTTACTTCATCTTTGATACTGAAAAGTTCGGACGCGTAGCCATGGTGTGCGTGGGGATGTTTACCATCAGCTCGGTCAACTTTGTTACCCATGAAGGCGACCTGGTTAATAAGGGAGATGTGCTGGGTAACTTCGCTTATGGCGGTTCAGCGATCATCCTGCTTTTTCAACCTGGCAGGGTGTCATTTTCTGTCCCTCTGGAAGGCAGGCCTGTTCACGTCAATATGGGGCAAAAGATTGCAATGGCAGTGCAGCCGGTGCGTGCCGCTGCGGTTAACACCCCCCTGGGCACTGTTGCCTTCACCACTGACGCCGGCAGCATCCAGGATTTGAAGGCAGTCAACCCGGCGGACGTGACCTGTCAGTTGGCGGGTTATAACTTCCCTTATGGATTATTCTCATACAGCATAATAAATCTGCGGCCCGGCCAAATGGTACCCGTAACCATCAGCTTCCCCCATGATATGCCTCTTAATGTCAGATACGTCAAATGTAATAACGGTATATTAACCGATTGTTCAAGCTTTACAAACTGGCGGGACGGGCATACATTTGTGGTCAATGTCACCGACGGCGGACCCGGAGATGCAGACGGGGCAGTCAACGGGACCATCTCTGACCCTGGCGGGCCTGCATTTTTGGAATCCGCCATAAGCACGAGGCCACCTTCTTCCTCTGCCTCTGCCTCTGTCGCGGCTCGGCCTCCGCAGACTCCAGTAGCCCTGTCTAATATCTACATCCAGAGTGCCTCGCTCTCCACTACCAAAGCAGCACCGGATGCACCCGTCACGGTGACCGCCGATATAACCAACAAAGGCACGGTCAACGGCAGCAAGAAAATCACGCTGTATATAAATGGACAGATAGAAACAACGCAGGGAGTGACGGTGAACAGCGGCTCAAATACACCCATCACCTTCACCGTCAGCCGCAATGAGCCGGGCACCTATACCGTCTACGTCGGCGGCACCAATGCCGGCAGCTTCACCGTGGACCAGTTCGCCGATCCCAACATCATCCTGTATATAAGCGGCGCGCTGCTTATTTTCGCCTTCGTGATTGGACTCCTGTTTATACTGAGGAGAAGACAACCAGGACATTGAATCTAAAGTAGATTGTGAACAATTTGTAACTAAATACCAAGGAAGGGAAAGAAATGAAAAATCGTCGTATGGCTTGTTTGTGGGTGGCTGTGCTGGTTATTGCCGCCACTGTCCTCAGTTCGTGCATTCCAGCTCCCCAACCAACCCCGAAGGGCATCCAGTTCCTACCCAATATGGGCCAACAGATTTCGCCCCTGGCGCCCCAGGGTTCCACATTTGAACCGTTGAATCCCGGTCTGGCCGACAATCCAAACTGGCTGGCCGGGCAGGCGGCTACTACCCTGGTGAGTCCGGATAAAAAGACCCTGCTGGTCCTGACGAGTGGCTTCAACCGCGTCTTTAGAACCGACGGCAAGCCGGATGCCTTCGGCACCTATTTCAACTGGCCGGATTCGCAAGAGTACGTGTTCGTCTATGACATTTCGACGAACAAGCCGGTCAAGAAGCAAGTGATCATGGTCCCCAATACCTACTATGGGATGGTATTCGATCCTAACGGGACGGCTTTCTATGTATCCAGCGGATCGGGGGACCTTCCCTATGACGCCACCGGCGCCTTTAACCCCGCGAAGGCCGTCGGTGACAATGTCCACGTCTTTACCCTGAACGCTAGCGGATCCTGGCAGCACGCCACAGAGCTTGCCTTGAACCATCCCGCGGGCAACGGCCTTGTTGTAGAGCCGCCTACCGGTGAAAAGATACCGGTCAACGAGATGGTTTCCGTAAGTCCTATGGCAGCTGGCGTGGCGATCTCGCAGGATGGCCTGATGCTGGTGGTGGCGAATTATTATAACGACTCGATCACAGTGTTTACCGGAGGACTGGGCAAATGGTCTCAGGGAACGGAGCTCGACCTGCGCCCCGGCAAGAACGACCCGGCCAGGGTGGGCGTACCGGGCGGGGAATATCCTTTTTGGGTGGCTGTGAAAGGGAGTGGAGCGAGCACCACTGCGTACGTGTCAAGCCTGCGCGATCGTGAGATCGTTGTCGTGGACCTGGGCGGAAAACCGGTAATAACGGCGCGCATCCCGGTAAAAGGCCAACCTAACAAGATGACGCTGAACGCCGCCCAGACCCTGCTGTATGTCGTCAATGACCAGGCGGATACCATCGATGTCATCGACACTGCCAGGAACGTGATCCTCGAATCTATCCCGGTACTGCCGCACGGATCGGTCTTGCCCGCC